>JBKKDH010000171.1:0-5660 GCA_046708445.1 Arthrobacter sp. | reverse complement strand
TGCCGCAGAGGGCAATAACGGGATCCCCCGTCAGCGCGGATTCCATGATTTTTTCCTTGCGCACGTAGTGCGAGAAGCGTTCCCGGTCGCCGGGCTCCACTTCCTGGCGCAGTTCCTCGCGCTCAATCGTGGCCGTGGACGTTCCAGCCCCGGAAAGCTCGCGCATCGGGTCGTTTTCGAGAGGGTCCGTCATGCTAGTCATGGCATCCATCTTAGCCTTTCCGGAACGGTGGCGTCCGACGGCGGGAGGACCGTTTCGCTTCTCACACCCCTGCGCCTACAGTCCCTGCCAACGGGGCTTGTTGTCATATGTGTGCCGGTAGAAGTCGGCGAGTTTCAGCGACGACGCTGCGGCCTCGTCCAGCAGGATGGTGGCATGCGGGTGGAACTGCAGGACCGAGGCTGCGCAGATCGCGGAGACGGGTCCCTCCACAAAGTCGCGGACGACCGGGGCCTTCTGCGCCCCTGTGGCGATGAGGACAACATGCCTGGCCTCGAGGATGGTGCCCAGCCCTTGGGTAACCACATGGTGCGGCACCTCTGCCAGGCTGTTAAAGAACCTGGCGTTGTCCCGCCGCGTCTGCTCGATCAGGCTCTTGATCCGGGTCCGGGACGCGAATGACGAGCCGGGTTCGTTAAACCCGATGTGGCCGTCCGTGCCGACGCCCAGCAGCTGCAGGTCCACTCCTCCCAGGGCCCGCATCTGGTCCTCATAGGCCTCGCAGGCGGCAGGCAGGTCTTCGGCGGCACCATCCGGGGTGTGCACGTTCTCCGGGAGGATGTTCACCCGGTTGGTGAACTCGCGCCTGATGACCTCGCGATAAGACTCCGGGTGCCCGGGCTCCAGGCCCACGTATTCGTCCAGCGCAAACGCATGCGCCGCGCTGAAGTCCAGCCGGTGATGCTCGTGCCGTGCCGCCAGCTCGTCATAGACGGGAAGGGGCGAGGATCCGGTGGCCAGCCCCAGCACCGCGTGCGGCTTTTGACGGAGCAGCGCTTCGACAGCATCGGCCGCCAGCTTCCCGATCTGTTTGCTGCCCTGCAGGATGACAATTTCCACTCCCGGCCGCCTTTCTGGAGTTTTGCGAGTTAGCGGTTCACGGTCAGCTGGGCCAGCAGTTCGGGTCCGCGGGCGTCAAGCCATTTGCCGCCCAGCCGGATACCTGCCCCAAACAGCGCCAGGCCCAGCATCAGGCCGACGGCCAGGTTGGCCCACCCGAAGACGGGGTTGCCGGTGACCATCTGCGCAATGAACAGCCCCACCTCGGGCAGGACCAGCAGGCTCAGGACCCCCATGCCGGCGAATTGCACCGCCAGGGTCTGGCCAACATTGCCCGGGGGCTTCTTGAACGGGCTGTCGCCGGGCAACGGCACCGCCACCGTATAGCGTGCGGACACCACGGACGACAGTCCCAGCCCGGTGAACAGGATGCCCAGGCTGAGGCCGAGCTGGGCCGGCAGAGCGTCCCAGCTGCCTGTGAAGAAACACTGGCCCACGGCGAAGACCAGTACCACCGGCAGGGCAAAAGCGAGGCAGGCGAGCGCACGTCCAAGCCGGTCATCGGTTCCCTTCACGCCGGTGGCCAGGTGCAGGGCGAAAGCGGTGTTGTCGTAAGAGACGTCCGCCGAGATGGACCATGCCAGCAGGAACGCGGCCAACGGGGCTGCGAGTGCCAGGGTCGCGTAGTCGCCGCTTTGGCTGCCCTGGAACACCAGCAGGATGGGTAGCAGCGGAACCACAACGAGGGATCCTGAGTAGCGGGGATCGCGCAGCCAGTACGTCAGTGCCCTCGCCGTGACGGCACCGGCAGGTGTGGCCGGCAGCAGGCCGAGCAGGCCCAGCTTTCCGCCTTTCCGGCTTCCGCTGCCGGCGTAGGGCGGATTGACCAGGGCCCGTTCCAGCAGGAGCTTCCAGCACCAGGCCAGGCCGGCGAGCGTGGCCAGTGCGATCAGGAATTTAGCCGCCGCAGGGCCAGGGTTCCCGGCTGCAACGTCGCCGCCGAGGGACCAGGCCGCCCCCAGGGGCGTCCAGGACAACGTGCCCGCCAACTCCGGCAGGAAGCCCGTGGAATCCCGCACACCGCGGACCACGCCTGCCACGATCGGGCCCATCATGACCAGGGGAACCATAAAGACGATGGCGCTGACGTCCTTGAAACGACGCGACGACGCGAGGCTGGCGGTTGCCGTGGTTACCACCTTGGACAGGACAATGCAGCTCAGGACGCCGATGGCGGCACCCATCAGGGCGGCAACGGCCGGGAGCGGTCCGCGGGCCCACGTCCACACGGTGGCGAGTGCCACCAGGGCAGTGGCGAGGCCGGGAATGCCAATCAGCCCGCCAAGGGCCAGCCCGGTCAGGAGCTGCCGCATGGGAATTGCTGAAGTGGTGAAGCGTGCCGGGTCCAGGGTCATGTCCGCAGCGGACGCGACCACGGGGATGACGCCCCAGCCCAGGAGGGCCGCCGAACCGCCCAGCACCACCACGGTCTGGGCCAGTTCCGGTTCAGCGCGGCGCAGCAGGACCAGCGCCACGACCAGGGCGCCCACGAGCCCCAGCGCGTACAGCCCGCCGATGGCCATGCCCACCAGCTGCCAGGGACTGCGCCGGAGACCGTTGCGGAGCAGGGTCAGCTTCAGCCTTAAAAGGTGCGCAACCATTCCAGGCCTTCCGTGTGGTTGCGTCCGCCCACCAGCTGGACAAACCTCTCCTCCAGGGAGGCACCGGCCCGGACCTCGTCCACCGTCCCGGCAGCGAGCAGGCGGCCGGCAGCGACGACGGCGACGTGGTCGCACATGCGCTGGACCAGGTCCATGACGTGGCTTGAGACGATCACCGTCCCGCCGGAGGCAACGTAGCGGTCCAGGATGGCGCGGATGTTTGAGGCCGAGACCGGATCCACTGACTCGAAAGGCTCGTCCAGCACCAGCACACGGGGCGCATGGATCAGGGCCGAGGCAAGGGCAATCTTCTTCGTCATGCCTGCCGAGTAG
This sequence comes from Arthrobacter sp., assembly GCA_046708445.1. Classification (GTDB taxonomy): domain Bacteria; phylum Actinomycetota; class Actinomycetes; order Actinomycetales; family Micrococcaceae; genus Arthrobacter. The sequence goes on along the minus strand of JBKKDH010000171.1, from coordinate 2,666 downwards.
TCCACCACCAGGGTGCCGGCGTCCTGGCTGAGGTCCAGGGCCGACAACAGCTCACCCACCCGGGCGGCCACCACGTCCTTCTCCATTCCGCGCAGCAGGCCGGCGTACGTAACGAGCTGTTCGCCGGTAAGCCGGTCAAAGAGACGTACGCCGTCGGGGAGGATGCCCATCAGCTTCTTCGCCTCCAGCGGCCTGGCCCAGACGTCCACGCCATGGACCACCGCTGTGCCGAAGTCGGGCCGCAACAGGCCGGTGGCCATCGACAGGGTAGTGGTCTTCCCGGCGCCGTTGGGTCCCACAATGCCAAAGAAGGAGCCGGCCGGGACGTCCAGGCTGATGCCGTCAACGGCGATTTTCCCGCCGAAACGCTTGGCGAGCCCGCGGATGGACAGGGCAGGAACCGGGCCGGCGTGCACCACCGGATCAGGATGCGGAGCAGTCATAAGGCCAGAGTAGCCCTACGGTCCGGCCTGGGGGGTCCTCCCGCAGGAGTAGGGACAAAGGAGTAGGGGCACCTAGAACGAATGCCGGGGCACGGCACGTTCATACTGAGGGGCCCACGCCAGGTCGTGGCCCAGTTCGAAGGCTGCCCGGAGCCACCAGTGCGGGTCCCGCAGCGCGGCGCGTGCGATAAATACGCCGTCTGCCTGTCCGGTGGCGACGGCGTGCTCGGCCTGGCCGGGCGAGGTCAGGAGGCCCACGGTGCCGGTGGGTATCCTTGTTTCGCGCCGGATCCGTGCGGAGAAGCCGGTCTGGTAGCCGGGGCCCGGCTGGATCTGCTGGTGCGCCACCGCTCCCCCGCTGGAGACGTCGATGAGGTCCACACCGTGTTCGTGGGCCTGCGCGGCCAGGCGGACAGAGGCCTCGATGTCGATGCCGCCCTCCGCCCAGTCGGTGGCGGAGATCCTCAGCAGCAGTGGCATGGACTCCGGCATGACCGCACGGACGGCGTCGATCACGGCGAGCACCAGGCGGTTCCGCCCTGCTTCATCGCCGCCCCATGAGTCGGTCCGCGTGTTGGTTAGCGGGCTTTGGAACTGGTGCAGGAGATAGCCGTGCGCTGCGTGCAGCTCCAGGGTGTCAAAGCCGGCGTCGACGGCCCGCACGGCGGCGGCAGTGAAGTCGGTGATCACCCCCTGGATCTGTTCCTCGGTCATCGCTGCGGGCTCGGCATAGCCGTCAAAGGCCGACGGCGACGGGCCCACCGTGGCCCAGCCGCCGTCGGACTCCGGCACGCTGCCGCGCTGGCCCGAAAACGGCCAATACGTGGACGCCTTCCGCCCGGCGTGCGCCAGCTGGGCGCCGATCTTCGGCTCCGCGGCCCCGTGGCGGTGCACAAAGGACGTGATCCGTTGCCAGGCCTCGGCCTGTTCGTCGTTGTACAGCCCGGCGTCCCGCGGGCTGATGCGCCCTTCGGCATTGACGGCCGCCGCTTCCGTGAGGATGAGGGCAGCGCCGCCGGCGGCGAAGGACCCCAGGTGCATCAGGTGCCAGTCGTTGGGGACTCCCGGGGCGCCGTCGGGTCCGCAGCTGTACTGGCACATGGGTGATACCCAGCCGCGGTGCGTCAGCTCCAGGGAGCGCAGCTTCAGCGGCCGGAACAGCGCCGGCACTAAAACAGCACCCGGGCCAAGCTCTGCCGTGCCTTCGCCACGCGCTCGTCGGAGGTGCCAACAACGTCAAAGAGTTCCAGCAGGCGGACACGGGCTGTTTCCCGTTCGGGGCCGAAGTTCCTTCCGATGAAGCTGACCACACGGTTGAGTCCGTCTTCGACGTGACCGCCGGCCACGTCGAGATCCGCAACGCCGAGCTGGGCCTCCAGGTTGTCCGGCTCCTCGGCTGCCCGGGTACGCAGCGCCTCGGTGTCCTGGGCCGACAGCGGCTGCATCCGGGCCATCAGCTCCACCTGGGCCAGGCCTGCCTTAGCTTCGGCGTCGGCCGGCATTTCCAGCAGCGCCTGGCGGTAGGCGGCAGCCGCGGCCTCGTAGTCGCCCTCCTCGATGGCGTCGTACGCGGCCTGGTGCAACGGGGGAAGCGGGGCCGGTTCGGCGTCGGCGGGCGTTCCGTTGCCCAGGCTGCCAGTGACGCCGTTGGCTGCCGCTACTTTCAGCAGTTCATCGAGCAGTGCACGTACCTGAGGCTCGTCCGCACCGCCCTGGAACAGCGGTACCGGCTGGCCCTTGAGCACGGCAACGGCCGTGGGAACTGCCTGCACCTGGAAGGCCTGCGCCAGCTGCGGGAAGGCATCGATGTCCGCGGCACCCAGCACCAGTCGGCCGCCATAGCTGTTGACCACGCGTTCGAGCGTGTCCAGCATCCCGGCGGATTCAGGTGAGTAGGCGGCCCACAGAGCGAAGACCACCGGAACCTTGGTGGAGAGCTCCACCAGTTCCTGGAAGTTGCCTTCTGTGACGTTGACCCGCAACGGGGCTGGGCCGGACTCGGCGGTTCCGGCGGCGGCATCTCCCGGAGCGGGCGGATTGCCGGGCACGTCTCCGGGCGCGTTTCCGGGAATGCCCGACGGCGCCTGGCGTTGTTTCAGTGCGGAAAGGTCGACGGCGCCTCGCAGGTTAAGCAGGCTGGCAGCGGCTGGAGGGACTGGGCGGGAAGCTGGCGAACTCATGCTTTCCACTCTAGCCACTCCGGCCGCTGCCGGGGGTACTGCA
>JBKKDH010000170.1:0-2730 GCA_046708445.1 Arthrobacter sp. | reverse complement strand
CCCTGGATCAGCCACTTCCTGGGCAGCCCCACCGGCTACGTCGTCCACCTGCAGAAAGGCGGGGTCAGGCACCAGGGGGTGGGCCAGGCGTTCTGGTTCCGACCCGCGAATTCCGTGCTCAGCGAGGTCCCCGTGGATGACCAGGAACTGCCCACGCTCTTCCACGCCATCACCCGCGACCACCAGGACGTGAGCGTCCAGGCCAACGTCACCTACCGTTTTGTGGACCCCGTGTCGGTATCCAACCGGCTCGACTTCGGACTCCAGCCTGCCGGTTCGGCGCCGTCCACCGGACGCGAGCAGGTGGCCACCATAATCGGCCAGCTGTGCCAGAGCCACGCAATCGACCAGATCGCCACCACCACGCTCGCCGAAGCCCTCGAGCGCGGTGTCAGCCAACTCCGTGATGTCCTCACCGAAGCGCTTCGCACAGACGCACGGCTCCTGTCCACCGGCATCGAGATCCTCGGGGTCCAGGTCCTGGCGGTCCGGCCGGAGTCCGACGTCGAACGGGCCCTCCAGACGCCCGTCCGCGAAAAACTCCAGTCTGAAGCAGACCGCGCCGTGTACGAACGCAGGGCCGTCGCCGTCGAGCGCGAACGCACCATCTCCGAAAACGAAATGGCGAGCCAGATCGAGCTGGCCACCCGGCGCGAACACCTGGTCGCCCAGGAGGGTGCCAACGCACGGCGCCAGGCCGAGGAGAAAGCCGCCGCCGGACTGATCGAGGCCCGCGGATCTGCCGAACGTAAGGACATCGGTGCCGCTGCCGAAGCCAACCAAATCCGTTTAGTGGGCGAGGCCGCCGCAGCCCGGGAAGCCGCCACCATGGAGGTCTACCGGGGCATGGAGCAGGCCACGCTGCTGGCACTTGCACTCCGCGATGCAGCCGGGTCCTTGCCGAGTATTGGCAACCTGACCATCACGCCTGACCTGCTCAGCGGAGCACTTGCAGGCCTGTTCAGGGAGCCTGCCGGCACCGCGACGTCGACGGCCATCACGAAGTAAGGACACGCCATGGCAAATCCCCGCCTCGTCATCGTCCACCGGCGGACTGAGCTGCAGGAATTGCTGGACCGGCACGCCACCCGTGGCCAGGCCGAGTTTTTCCTACGCACCAGAGGACGCAGCATCCAGGACGTACAAGAACGGCATGACAGGCTCACCGCGGCCATGTCGCTGCTACGGGCCGCTGTTCCCGCCGAGTGGCGTCACGCCGAAGTGGAACGCACGGACCTCAGCCGTTTCCTGCTCACACCTAAGGACGTCATCGCCGTGGTAGGACAGGACGGGCTCGTGGCCAACGCGGCGAAATACCTCAACGGCCAGCCCGTCATCGGCATCGACCCGGAGCCGGGGGCGAACCCGGGCATCCTGGTCCGTCACACACCCCGTGCTGCGGCAAGGCTGCTGCAGGAGGCAGCCGCGGCCGGGCCGGCGGAGCGGCTTCGCTGCCATGAACTCACCACCGTAACGGCCCGGCTCGACGACGGCCAGGAACTCTCGGGACTCAACGAGGTTTTCATTGGGCACGCCTCACACCAGTCGGCGCGGTACCAGCTGACGGCGGCGGACGGGCGGGCCGAGCGCCATTCCTCGTCCGGCCTGATCGTCTCCACCGGCACGGGCGCCACGGGCTGGTGCGCATCCATCGCCTTGGAACGCGGAGGACGCCCCCTGCCGGCCCCAACGGATACGCGGCTGGCTTGGTTCGTCCGCGAGGCGTGGCCCTCCCCCATCACGGGGATCGCTCTGACCGAGGGTGTCCTGGAGGCGGGCGAAACACTGCATGTCACCGTTGCTTCCGATCAGCTCGTCGTGTTCGGCGACGGCATGGAAGACGACCGTCTCACGGCATCCTGGGGCCAGGAAATCACGGTGCAGCTGGGCGAACGGCCGCTGCGGCTGGTGATGTAGCCACCAGGCAGCTCAATCGGGTCCGTGTTTGCGGGACAGGCTCAATAGAGGAAGATCGGCAGCCAGTCGCGGTTGTGCGCATGCACCAGCGCCAGGAAGAGAACGAAGTCGAAGAGCAAATGCACTGACACAACATAGGTGAACGACTTTGTCAGCTTGAACGTGTATCCCTGCAGCAGCGCGAACGGGAACGTTAGCAGCGGACCCCAGGCCATGTAGCCGATCTCCCACAGGAAAGACGAGAAGACCACCGCCTGAAGGATGTTGGCGAGCCAGTCGGGGAAGTGTCGCCGCAGCAGGGTGAAGGTGGTGCAGATGAAGAACAGCTCGTCCCAGATGCCAACAGCGTTCACGCCGAGGAAAAGCCGCCAGAAAATGGTGGGGTCGGACGCGTCCGGCCAGTTTTGGTAGACCCCCGTGCTGATCAGGTACACCGGAAGAATAAAGTAACCAAGAGCCACAACGGCGAGCAGGTACAGTTTCGCGCTTAGCGGCCATCTCCGGCCCGTGTTCACGGGAAAGGTGATGATCTTCTCGCGGTAGGCGAAACGCGACACGAGCCACGGCAGGAGCACGGCCAGCGCAAGGGCACCTCCCATGAGGGTCATGTGCGGGATGCTCAAATCGGCGTTCAGGGGAACAAGGCTGATGATAACCATTCCCCCGGCAACCAGGGCCAGGTGGCGTACGAATTCGAGGTCGATCAGTGCCGCCGTCACCAGGCTCATGGCCAGCACCCCGTAGCCAAATGGGTCATTCTCGACCCCAAAAAGCAGCACACCGGACGCCGAGAGAAGGACCGCTGGCACTAGC
>JBKKDH010000169.1:0-3428 GCA_046708445.1 Arthrobacter sp. | reverse complement strand
AGGGGGTTGGTACTGGTGGCGTCAAAGCCGACTTCGCTGCGGTCCACCAACACCGCAAGCGCAGCCATGGAAGCCATCATGGCCTCCATGGGATCCACTCCTGCTCCGCTGTTCATACCTCCATCATCGTGAGGGGGTACGACATTTAAGGTTCCTCGGCCGTCCCCTCCGAAAAATCTCCAGAAAGTTTTTGGGATGGCCGCGGGAAGGCCGCAAGTGTACGTTCGCCCCGGCGCCGTGGGCCTAAACCCGGTGCCCTGGGCCTTAAACCCGGCCCAGGGCGTCGATGTCTTCGAGGAACTGCTGGTGGACCTCAACACTGACAGTGGTCCTGGTTTCCCCGATGGCGTCCAGGTAGTCCTGCGTGGAGGGGCCCTTCCGGACCGCCTCGCGGACGGAAACGCTGCCGCCGGAAGCCGCGCCGCCGTCGTCGTACACTGCCTTTTCCAGTGCCCGCTGGGAGGCGCTGCGGGCGGCGTACTCGATGTCCGCGGGAGAGAAACCTTCGGTCCGCTCCACCAGGAGCTCCACGTCCACGTCGTCCACCACGGCGGCCGGGATGAAGCGCTGCCACATGGCTTCGCGGGCCTGGCGGTCCGGCAGGCCGATGGGGATGACGTAGTCGAACCGGCCGTGGCGCAGGAACGCGGTGTCCAGCGCCCGGATGAAGTTGGTGGCGCAGACCAGCAGGCGGCCGGGCTGTTCGCGGAACGCCGGGATGATTTTCAGGAGCTCGTTCGTGACACCCTGCAGCGGCGACGGCGGCTCACCCGACCGCTGGGACGCGATTTCCTCCACCTCGTCGATGAACACCACGCAGTGCTCCAGCTCGGCGATCTCAAGGAATGTCTCGCGCAGGGCGCCGGCGAGTCCCTTGGGATCGGAGGCAAGCCGGGAGGGGAAAACTTCCACGAACGGCCACTCCAGCCGCGACGCGATCGCCTTCGCGAAGGTGGTCTTGCCGGTCCCTGGAGGCCCAAAGAGCACGACGGCGCGCGGCGGTACTACGCCGTACTCATCGGCGAGGTCGGCCTCTGCCAGCGGGAGAACAAGGCGCCGTTCCAGGAGTTCCTTCTCGTTCCGCATGCCGGCCACGTTCTCCCAGAGGTCCCGGGCCAGGATGCGGCCGCCGAGCTGGCCCAGCGCGCCGAGTTCCTGGCGCTGCACGGGAATGGTCCGCTCGAAGTAGCGGAGGTTCTTCTTCAGCGCGAAGCCGCGGCTGAGGAACGCTTCCACCCGGGTTTCGGACTCGGGCATCAGGGCGGAGAGTTTGTTGAGGCCGTGCGGGGCCATCCGGTTCTCGACGGCGGCGAGCAGCGAGGTGCCGATCCCGCGGCCCCGGTATTCCGGCAGGGTGGCCAGGAAGACGATCCAGCCCTGGTCGTGGGCGGCGCGTCCGACGGCGGCGCCCACCACGATGTCGCCCTGGACGGCCACCACCGCGTGGTCCTTTTCGCACGAGGCCAGAACCTCGGACAGCGCGTAGACCGGTTCCACGTTGGTGGCCTTGAGGGACTCCCAGAGGTGCAGGATCCCGTCCAGGTCCGCCGAATGGAAATCCCTGATCCGCCAGTTGGTCATGCCGTGTCTCCCGGGTGGTTCGTCGTTGAACTGCTCGTTGAACTTTCACAGAGCCGCATTGTGAGGCGCTCTGCTGAGCATAGGGGATCAGCTCCTGCCACGGGGTTGCGGGAGCGTTGCATTACAGGGAAGGAACGGAACGCTCAGGCCGCCGGTTTGATGTTCTGGTTGATGTGGAAGAGGTTGTCAGGATCGTATTTCGCCTTGATGCTGGCCAGCCGGGCGTAGTTGCCGGCGTAATTGTCCCTGATCCGGAACTGGTCATCGGCGTCCATGAAGTTGATGTAGGCGCCGCCTGCGCTGTGCGCGTGGAGTCCGGCCGCGTAGTCGCGCACCCAGCCAACGTTAGTGTCGTTGTCCGCAGGGTCTTCCCACATCCCTGCAATCACAGCGGCAAAATCGGCATCGCGGTAGGGGAATGCCGTGGCATCCTTCGGCACCCGCTGGACTGCGCCATTGAGGGGATAGAAGTGGTTTGCCGTTTGCTGGCTTGGGACCCCTTCGCCGAAGTGCTTGGCCAGCTTGAGGACGTCGTCACTCAGGGCGGGCAGGAACTCAGCCTTCCAATAGGCCGGGAGTCCCTTCGGTAACCCTTCATCAAACATGGTGTTCAGCGCGGGGTAAGGGAGCGGGCCCACAAAGGCGCCTGCTACAGGTGCGACGTCCAGGAACGGCTGCCACTGCCGCTGTCCTTCCTCGTGCGGGCCCATCCACGCGCCGACCAGTATCACCACCGGACGCCCGTGGTATTCCTCCGGGAGGAACGGCACCTCCGGACCCTGGTGGACTCCCAGAAAGACGCCCAGGTCCTCCGGCGCCGTGGCAATGGTCTCGCGGTACAGCTGTCCGACGGTCTCCGTGTGTTCGAGCAGGTAGATGATGATGCCGCCGTACACCACATCAAGCGGGTGAAGGTTGAACTCCAACCTGGTGACCGCGCCGAAGTTGCCGGTTCCGCCCAGGCCGTCGCCATGGAGGGGTCCACCCGCACGCCCCGGCGAGTAACAAAATCGATGACCAGGCCGCCGTCGCACGTGCCAAAGCCGGGGGCGCTGTGGCCGCCGCCGCGAAGGGCGACGTCCAGTCCTTCATCGCGGGCGAAATTCACGGCGGCCATTACGTCGGCCACTTGGGAAACCTGCAGGATGGCGGCGGGACGTTTGTCGATCATGCCGTTGTACACGGTCCTTGCAGTTTCATAACCGGGGTGATCCGCCGTGATGATGTTGCCACGTACTTTTTCCTGCAGGGACTGGAAAGTGCTGCTGTTCACGGTGAACTCCAAAGCTGTTCAGAATGCTCAGGTGCTCAGGCACAACGCCCCGCCAGCTGGCCATGCCCGATGTGATGCTGAAGACCGGTGCACCGCGGCAGCACCGTACGGGTTGGCCGCACGCTCTGCAGTGGCGTGCTTTGTCACTGCGCGGCTGCTGGCTAGCAGCCAATAACCGGACACTTCAGTGGGTCCGGTTATTCGTAAAGTACGCCCGCGGCGTGGGGGTGGTCAATGCCATTTAACTTACGACGGCGGCACCTAGGTTCCGTACTTACCGAACCCAGGTGCCGCCGTCGGGCGTTACTGCCGGCTGGCCGGCGGGGCGCTACTTTTTGAAGCTTTCCGCGGGTGGGTTGGCGATGACGGGGGCTGTGCCGGTGTAGCCGTCGCGGGTTTCGGCGATTTGGCGGATGCGGGCGCGGCAGGCGTACCAGCCGAAGACCATCAGCACGCAGGCGATGGCGGTGACGAGCATGGTCAGGGGTGAGTCGATGAAGACCATGATCAGGACACTTGCCAGGAAGAGCAGGGAGAGGTAGCCGGTGTAGGGGGCGCCGAACATCCGGAAGGA
>JBKKDH010000168.1:0-2985 GCA_046708445.1 Arthrobacter sp. | reverse complement strand
ACGGCCCCCTTCAACCCGAAATGCCATTCGCTGTCGGAGAAGTCGAAAAGCAGCGCGTCGGGCGCGGGCATCGCCAGGTGGTGGTCTCGGATGAGCCGCGAGTCGCCGGGGGCCCAGATGGTTCCGTCGGGTGTCTCGATCCAGAAACCGCATGCGTCTTCGTTCTGGAAGATCCGCTGGCCTGGTTGCGGTTGCGCGTTCTGCCACGCATGGTCGGCCGGGGTCAGTGTGACCCGTGCCGGGCCGACCTCGAATGCCTCTCCAATGTCATGCCCATGGCCGGGCATGCTCTCAGTGTCCATGAGCGAAGCGACGTAGCGTGTTGAGTGGTACGCCATCGTGACGGGTATGAGCTCCCGGCAGGTGGGGACGCTGTAATGGTCATTGTCGCTGTGCGTGATCAGCACGGCGTCGACTTTCGGAACGTCAGCGGCGCCAATGGGCAAGTTGATCAGCAGCGGCATGTCGAAGCCGCCCAGCAGGGGGTCGACCATGAGAATCGTCCCGCGCGCGTTGATCATAAAGCCGGCCATTCCCAACCACCGCAGGGTGGTCAGATCCGACGGTTCGAAGGCCGCCGCTCCGAACGGGCGGATGGGCGGGGCGACGGCCTGGCGCCGGGCCCGGTTGCCATTCGCGTCCGTTTGACTGCCATCTGACATTGGCTGTTTCTCCGTTTTCTTTCCTCGACGGTGATCGATTGGCCGTAAGTGCATTTGCGGGACGGCGGGCTCGACGTAGCGGTCCGAGCTTTAGTTTTCGCCTTCGGACCGGGTGAAGATGCTTTTGGCGACACCCATTGCGGACATAGCTTTCGGCCAACCTGCATAGAACGCCAAGTGGGTGATCGCTTCGATGAGTTCCTGCTCCGTTACTCCGTTCTCACGGGCGTATGGCAGGTGGAAGTTCAGCTGCTCAGTGTTGCCTCCGGCAATCAGTGCTGCGACAGTGACGAGGCTGCGGTCCCGTGGTGAGAGTTCCGCGCGCTTCCATACGTCACCAAAGAGGACGTCGTCGGTGTAGGAGACGAGCGCTGGTGCGAAGTCTCCGAGCATGCGTTTCGCTCCGGATGGTTCAGGGGTGGCATCAGTCATGGTTCCTCCTTCATTGTTCTGATTTGTTGTTGCCGCCGGGTAGCTAGCGTCCGACGAGGCCCATGTGGTGGTCGTTGTAGCGGTTACCTTGTACCCCGATGCGGCTGGCGACCGCGTCCAGGTCGGCAACCTCATCGGCTGAGAGTGCGACGGTTGTCGACGCTGCGTTCTCTACGAGGCGCTCCCTGCGACGGGTGCCGGGGATCGGGACAATCCAAGGCTGCTGGGCCAACAGCCAGGCCAGTGCGATCTGGCCCGGTGTTGCGCTCTTAGTGGCCGCAAGTCCGGCGACGTGGTCCACCAGCGCCTGGTTCGTTGCCCGGTTCTCGGCCGTGAAGCGTGGGATCGTGCCCCGGACGTCCCCGTCGGAGAACTGCGTGGATGTGTCGACGGTGCCGGTGAGGAAGCCCTTGCCCAGTGGGCTGAAGGGAACAAAACCGATGCCTAACTCAGCGAGCGTCGGCAGCACTTGCGGTTCCGGGTCGCGTGTCCACAAGGAGTACTCGCTTTGGACGGCGGTCACCGGAAAGATTGCGTGGGCGGCGCGGATGGTTGCTGCGGAGGCTTCGGACAGGCCGAAGTGCCGGACTTTGCCGGCCTGAACGAGTTCACCCACAGCGCCGGCAACGTCTTCGATGGGCACGTCCGGGTCGACGCGGTGTTGATAGAAAAGGTCAAGAGTATCCACGCCCAGCCGGCGAAGCGACTCGTCGGCGACCTTTTTGATCCGTTCGGGTGAACTGTCGAGTCCGACGGATTTTCCGTCTTCGATCCGCCACCCGAATTTGGTCGCTATGACGACCTGGTCCTGGACAGGAGCGAGTGCTTCACCCACGAGTTCCTCGTTGACGAACGGGCCGTACACCTCGGCCGTGTCAAAGAAATTGATTCCGATCTCGACCGCGTCGCGGAGCAGACGGATCATCGCCTGGCGGTCTCCGGGGTTGGGACCATAGCTTTGCGACATTCCCATGCAGCCTAGGCCGATGGCCGAAACCTGCAGACCCTGGCCGAGTGTTCGTGTATGCACGATGTCTCCTCTGTCGATAAGTGTCCCTGCCGATGCCTTGGTGCCCGGCTTTCCTCCAGTCAACGCCTTCCCCGGACAAAGTGGGAGTCTCTCATGAAGGGTGTACTGGCAGGGGATCCCCCAGCGCGGCTCAGGGAGGTATCGTCGTCGGAATGGACAACCGAAACGAAGTCCGCGAGTTCCTCATCTCACGGCGGGCGAAACTGACGCCGGAACAGGCCGGGTTCCCGGCCGGTGGGGCTTACCGGCGCGTGGCAGGGCTGCGCCGGGCCGAAGTTGCGATGCTTGCCGATGTGAGCGTCGAATACTACTCCAAGCTTGAACGCGGCAACATCTCGGGGGCTTCGGACGGCGTCCTGGACTCGATCGCCCGGGCCCTGCAGCTTGACGACGCCGAGCGCGGCCATCTCTTCGATCTCGCCCGTGCGGCACACGCCCCGACGGTCAAGCCCAGACGCCGTAGCACCAAGTCCGCCGCGATCCGGCCGGGACTGCAGCGGGCTTTGGATGCGGTGACCGCCGGGCCGGCATTCGTGCGTAATGGCAGGATGGACATTCTCGCGGTGAATCCTCTCGGCAAGGCCTTTTACGCCGACGTGTTCGCGGCCCCTGGGCTGGGAAACTTGGCCCGGTTCTGCTTCCTCGATCCGGAACGGTCCAAAAACTTCTACCCTGACTGGGAAGCTGCCGCGGACGTGACCGTTGCGATCCTGCGGACCGAAGCGGGGCGCGAACCGCACAACAAGGACCTGCAGGACCTGATTGGGGAGCTCTCCACGCGAAGCGACGAGTTCCGCACCCGCTGGGGGGCGCACAACGTGCGTCGGCATGGAACAGGAGAGAAAACCTTCCACCACGCCA
>JBKKDH010000167.1:0-5416 GCA_046708445.1 Arthrobacter sp. | reverse complement strand
GGCGAGCATCGCCGTGAAGGTCAGCCGGATGACATGTTCCTTGCCGAGGACCGCCTGTCCGACATTGGCAACGAGCTTTTCGAAGGTGCCTGCAAACCATTCGGCCTGCTCGGTGGTCATGGTCATGGAGTAAGTCCTTTTCTTCGGTTGGTGCTGTAAGTTCTTGAGGGCTTGATTAGCGGGAAGGCATACCGTTAGGCGGGTTGCAGCCGATGTTCGTGGTGTCGCAGCGGACCCAGTTGCCCGCCGCCATGCCGGTGGTGAGGTGGTACCAGATGCCGGACGGGTTGTTCGACGACTGGTACCAGACTTGGTAACGGTCAGACTCCCCGGAGGAGCCGGCATTAAGCCATTTGCCTTCGCCGACGCAGGACGACGGGTTCCCGTCACGGAAACTGTCGGTGCCCTTGCGTGGTTCCGTACAGCTGCGCACCGGGGTGGCCGTCACGGTCCAGGATGTGGGCTGCGGCGGAGGCGGCTCAGCACCGCTTCGAGACGTATCCTTCCCGATCCGGCCGGGCTGGTTGGCGCTGATGGCACGCACCCTGAGTTCCACTGTCTCGCTGTAGCCGACCGTCTTGGAGAACGATCGCTGTGTGGTGTCCTGCCAGCCACCGCCGTCGACGCTGTACTGGTAGCCGGTTACTGCCCGGCCGTTGCCGCTGGGCTGGCTCCAGGTCCACGAGACTGTCTTGTCGCCAACACCGCTGCTCTTGCTTCCCGTGACAGTGGGCGCAAAGGCGAGGCCGTACGGATTGACGCTGTTCGAGGCAGGGCTGGCGTCACCGGCCGTGGTGCTGCGCGAAGAGACCGCCCAGACCACTACCGATGTATCAGTGCCGTTGGCCGCTGCAACAACTGCCCCGCCCGCGGCGATGTTTCCGCTGCCCCCGCCGGAAGTCAGGCTGTACTTGTAGGTGATCTCGGTGGGTGCCGAACCGTTGCGCTGGGTTTCGGTCAGCGGGGTGAACCTGACGTCGATCTTTCCACCATCACCGCCGGTGTCCACCAGGGTTGCTGTCGGTTGGCTCACCATGCCCGGCTTTCCCACGGCCCGGACGGCCGCAGACTGCGCGCTGGTGCCGGACGTGCCCGCCTTGTTGGTGGCCGACACGGTGAACGTGTAGCCCGCTTCGGAGTTGTCCACCGTGACGTTCTGCGTCGTGGCACCGGCCACCTGCTGGGTTGCCACCACGGCGCCGCCCCGCAGGGTGGTGAGGGTGTAGGAGGAGACGGCGTCACCGTTGTTGTCCGGCGCAGCCCAGCTGACCTTCAGCTGGCTTTGCGACCCTACGGCGCCTGCTTGTGAGGCTGTGGGCGCTCCCGGCGTGGCCGGCACACCGGCGGGGATTTCGGCGGCGGAGTACGCACTCCACTCGGACGGATCCTTGGCGTCGTTCCGGGCGAGGACCCGGACCTTGTAGGACACGCCGTTTTGCAGTCCCTTCCAGACGTAGCTGACCGCCGTCAGGTTCTGGATCTGGGCGTTCTGTCCCGGCGGTGCAGGAGAGATCTCCAGGTCGTAGGACTTCACGGGCGAGCCCTTGCTGGCAGGCGCCACCCACGTGACGGTGAGCTGTTTGTCGCCGAATTTGAGGCCGGGGGCCAGCGGGGTGTCCGGCTTGACGTCAGGGCGAACCTCCGCGGAGGCAGGTGAGCGGTCAGACTCGCCGAACTCGTTGGTGGCGGTCACCTCGAACGTGTACTTGGTGTTGTTGACCAGCCCGTTCAGGGTGCAGGTGTTTGCCGGGCAGTCCTGCCGGAAGCCGGCGCCGTACACCGTGTATTTCGTGATCGGTGAGCCACGGTCAGCGGGGGCCGACCAGGTCAGCAGGGCCGTCTGGTCGCCCACACTCTGCGCCTGCGGCGTGGTGGGTGCCAGCGGTTTGTCCTTGACGGTGAGCCGGATGCGGGCCGTCGCCTGCCGTGATGCTTCCTCCGTCTTGTCCGCAACCGTGTAGGAGACCACCATGGACCCGGAGAAACCGGGTGCCGGGGTCACCAGCACCGAGTCGCCAGAGACCTCCACATTGCCGGTTCCGGTCTCGGCGGCCGCCGCCACGATTTTCAGGGCCGTTTCAGGGAACGGGTTCGAGTCGTTGGCGAGGACCTTTACTGCGACCTGATTGCCCGCCGCAGCGCTGGGCTCGAGGTCATCGTTGGCCACCGGCTTGGGTCGGTTGGAAGCAATGACAGCCAGCTGGTAGGTGGCGGTGGACTCAAGGCCGCGGGAGTCCTTGGCTTTGACCTGGACTGCACCGGCCGTGCCGGTGGCGGTGGCACCTTCAACGGAGGTTTTGAGCACCTTGCCGTCAATGCGTGCGTTGAAGCTTGCCGGGCTGTTGCCCACCAGTTCGTACTTCATGTTCTCGACGTCGTCCCGGTCCGGGTCCGAGGTCAACCGGCTCAGGACCAGCTCCGCGGATTCTCCCTTGGGGACTTCGATGTTCGCTCCCAGCAGCGTGGGCGCGTTATTGCGGTTAGGGTCCGGCAGGACCTTGGTGCGGATGCTGAGGGTTGACTTCAGGCCGTCGGGATCGTCCGGGCCGGTACCGTCTGTGACTTCGAAACTCAGCGAACCCGGTCCGACGTAATCGGTGCCCGCGGTGTAGCGCAGCGACGTGGCACTGCCTGCCGTGGGGTCGCCGCCGTCCGCGCCGATGAGCTTGATCCGGTCGGTCTGGGTGAGCCGCGGTGAGCGGCCCTCGCGGACCCTCACCCATTCGTTCAGGTCCACGGTGACGGACTGGCCGGCGATGACCTCGATGACGTCGTCCTTCGCGAGGGTGGGCACCTGCTGTCCGATGCCCGGCACCCAGATGATGGCTGTCGATTTCTGGCCGTCCACGTCCTCCACGTTGTACGGGATGAGCTGTGGCTGTTCCGTCAGGTCGACGATCATGGTGCCGTCCGCTCCGGGACGTGCGGTGGCTGCCTCGGTGCTGATCTTGAGGTTTTCACCCACGCCGTCGGGGTCTTCATCGTTCTTCAGCACGGGCACATCCACTGCCGTCTTCCCCATGGTCTGCGCAGAGGTGACTCGGTCGTCGCGGGCGATCGGAGCCTGCAACGGAACATCGTTATCCACCACCACGCTGATGGTGGCCTGGGCGCTGGCATCGCGGTCGTCGGCAATCGTGTACCGCACGTTGACAGTGCCTTCTGCCTGCGGAGCCATCAGGAGAATGCGCCCACTGGTCTTGCTGACCGTGGCCTGGAGCGCGCTGTCAGCTTCGATGCCGTCAGTGAGGATCCGGATGAGGTCGCCATCGGGATCGGTGTCGTTACCGGTGGCGTCGACGGCGATTTGGCGGCCGGGCCGGACCTTGACTTCGTCATCCACTGGGGTGGGGTTCTGGTTGGTCTCGTCGCGCGGTGCGATGCCCACGGTGACGGTTCCCGTGTTGACCGCGCCCTGTCGGTCAACGACTTTGTAGCGGAAGGTGTCGGTTCCCGCGCCGTCGCCCGCCGCAGTGAAGTCGATGAAGTTGCTGCCCACCGTGGCGGTTCCCATGGCCGGGGTGCTGTCGATGCCGGTCAGCTGGACGGAGTCGCCGTCGGGGTCGATGCCGTCGAGCGGAACAGGGATGCGCACCGTTCCGGCCGCCACCACGCGGGCGGTGAGGTTCGGCGGCTGGGGCCGGGAGTTCTCGGACCCCTCCAGCGGAAGGATGTGGATGGTCACGGCGGCCGCGCTCTTCTGCCCCTGGGGGTCCACGGCGTTGTAGATGGCCCGGACGGTCTTCGGCTGGGAGCCGGCGATGAACCGCAGGGTGTCTTCGGAGACGAAGCTCTTGCCGTCCAGTTCGTCGACGCCCTGCGGGAGCACAGGATCGACGGTCAGTTTTTCGCCCTGCGGATGGGTGTCGTTATCCAGGACTGGAATGGTGACGACGTCGTTGACGCGGACGTTCACCTCGTCCGGTTTGGGCTGCGGAGCCTCCACGACGGCGGGAGCCGGCACCGGGACTACGGAGACACTGCCGGTGGCCGACTTGCGCCCGTTGGACATGGTGTACTCGAACAGGAACGGGTCCTTGGTTCCCAGGACATCTGTAATCCGCAGGACGCTGTGGTTGATGACGCTGACGGAGGCGGTGATGTCCTCCGGGAGCTTCACCGACTGCAGGACCAGCACTCCGCCGGAGGGGTCGGAGTCGTTGGCCAGCGGGTCAAGGAGGACGCTGCCGCCGGTGGGCATCAGGGCAACGTCGTGGACGGCAACGGGGTCGCCGGGGTCCTTGCCGGATTCGACGTCAACGCGGATGAGTCCTTGGCTGCTTTGCGGGCCGTTGCTCGCAATGTAGGTCAGGTACACCGGACCGGGCGTGGTGCTCTTGAAGGTAAAGGTGCCGCCGTCGGTCACGGGCCCCAGTTCAGCGGGCCCGTTGGCTTCGACCTGGGCGAGGCGCAGGGCACCGCCGTTGGGATCGACGTCATTCTTCAACGGTGCGATCACCAGGTCCTGTCCCACTACGGCTGTGACGTGGTCGGCGTTGACGACGGGGGCGAGGGCGCCCGGCGGCTGGACGTTGATGACGACCTTCCCGGTGACGGCGGTACGGCCGTCCCAGATGGTCACTTCCACGTTCTTCTTGCCGGCTGTCGCGCCGGAGTCCTGGAATGTCAGCAGCCCGTCCCGGCGTACCTTGACCTGGTCCTGGTCGTTATCGGCCTTGGCATCCATCAGCACGAGGTCGTCGCCATCGGGGTCGATCCAGTCAGTGAGGATGTTCTGGCTGACCGTCTTTCCCTGTTCCACGAGCATCGTGGTGGAGTCGCTGCCGCGCTTGAACTGCGGCTGGCGGTTTTCGTCAGGTCCCACCACATTGAGCGTGACCTGGCCTCCGGCGGACAGCCCCCGCCCGTCGGACGCGTTGTAGTCGAACGTTTCCGTGCCGGGCTGGGTATCGGCGGGCACCGAGACCTGGAAGGCGGTGCCGCCGTAGATGCTTTCGAGGCTTCCGGCTTTGGGTCCGGAGTTGCCGACGGCGGCGGTCAGGACGTCGCCGTCGGGATCGGAGTCGTTGTCCAGGACGCTCAGGATGGTGGTGCGTCCGGGGCGGACGCCGACGGCGTCAGGCTTGGTTTCCGGCGGCCGGTTCGGCTTGGTGCGGTCCGGAAGGACGTTGATGGTGTTGTTGTCGGCAGATTCCTGGTCCTGCTCGTCCGATTCGTTCTTCGGCGGGATGACGTCGTCCCAGTTGTTCACGAGCTGCATGCTCTGGTTCACCAGCCACACGTTCCCGGAGTTCATGGCGGTGAGGACCACCAGGCCACGGTTGACCCGGAAAACATACGACGGCGAGGCACTCGCCTTGGGAACATCCACATTCTTGTCGTCGGCATCATTCGTGCAGTCACGCACATACTTGTTCGCACCGGACCAGGCCGCATGCACGCAGCCGCCCAGCTG
>JBKKDH010000166.1:0-4163 GCA_046708445.1 Arthrobacter sp. | reverse complement strand
GGAGGACAACTTCGCCTGGATGAACCAGTTCTCCACCATCTCGTCATACCTTCTGGGCGCCTCGACGATTCCGTTCTTCTGGAACGTCTACATCACGTGGCGCAGCAAGGAGCTCGTTGAGGTGGATGACCCGTGGGGCTTCGGAGCTTCCCTTGAATGGGCAACCTCGTGCCCGCCGCCGCGCCACAACTTCACATCGCTGCCGCGGATCCGCTCGGAGCGGCCGGCCCTTGACCTGCACCACCCCGAGCTCCGCGTCCGCGAACACGACACCACCCACAGCGCCGCGGCGGCAGCCCTGGGGGCCGCGGATATCGGCGAAGAGGACGTCCGCAATCCCAATCCGGACAAGTGAGAGTTACCGGCTGCCTGAAAACTCGCGCTCAGCCTCCCGGACCTCCAGCAGGAACTTCGCGCCGCCGTCGGTCAGCAGTGCCTGGTCGAAATACCTGACCTTCGGCTTCATCAGGTGCAGGCATCCCAGTTTCCACATCGCAGTCCGGTCGATGTCGGTGACCCAGTCGTCGGGGATGGGGTGGCCGGACCGGGTCACAAAGCCCGCGCTCTCCAGGGCACCTTTGATCGCTTCCGTCCGGCGGTTCCACGGCGGTGCGATGCCGCTGAGGTGCCACTCCGCGTACAGGCGCGTCAGCAGCCGAACGGCGTCGTGCTCCGGCCGGGCCACCACGTCCACCATGTAGTCCCACAGATCAGCGGGCCGTTCGAGAGCCCGTTTACCGCGGGGTGTGAGCAGCAGCCGGCCCTTGAACTTCCGGAGCAGCTTCCAGGCCAGCAGGTGCTCGCGGAGTTCGCGGACGGGCAGAGCGTTTGCCTCACGGTTCCCCATGCCCATGACGGAATCACGCCAGCCGAGTTCGTCCAGGGCACGCTGGACCATGGCAGGCTTCAGGTACCCGTCCTTGGTCAGCTCAATCCCGTCGTCGGCAGCCTGTTCGAGCAGCCAGCGGACCGGCCGGATGACGGCGTCACGTTCCTCCTCTGTGAGGGGCTGGGGCCACCACTGGAGGCTGAGCAGCCGCAGCTTCCGATTGGCCGCAGCGAGGTCGAACGTGGTGGGATCAAAGGTCGGGCGGTACTCACCGGTGACCGTGAACGTCCAGTGCGCGGCGTCCTGGTGTTCGGGATGCGTAGGGTTTCCGAGTATCTCAACGAGCCGACGGTAGCCGTGGGGCCCGCCGGAATCCTCCACCGGTCCGCGGTTGGCGCCGTCGAGGCAAACGAGTTCGCCTGCCTGTAGCTCGGCCGAACCGAGCAACTGCACCTGGTGTGTCCAGTCGTCGCCGAAGTCGTAGTCGTACTCAAGCGCGGAAGTGGGAGCCTCGGCGTCGAGCAGGTCGGAAAGCACGACGGCGGTGGCCGGCTCGGCGTCCAGGTCCTCCATTCCGTCGCCGGGACCAATGATCACGCGCGCCTTTCCGGCGGGGTCCTCACACCTGACGCCATAGAGATGGCGGTTCTCCCAGCCGAAGGCCGCCTGGATCGCGAGGTGGAACTCAGCGACGGTTAGGGCGGCAGGCACTATAAGCCTGCGCCAGACCAGCGGCTCGGTGTCCTCGATGCCGATCCGGAGGTCAAAGGCAGGGACGGTACCGGCTGGTTGCATGCTGGCCATTGTGCCAGACCTCAGCGGGCCGAGACGCCGGAGCGTAGACTCGCAGCATGAAATTGGGTCGGGGGATCCTGGGCGTCGTCGCGGCGTTAGCCGGCGTGGTGGTGCCCTCTGCGGGCTGCACGATCAATGCCTGCCCGGCCATCGGCTATGCCAGAACCCTGACGGTCAACATCGAAGGGAACGTCGCGGCTGTCAGCGACGTCAGAGTGTGCGATGAGACCGGATGCTCCCAGCCGGAGCCTACGGCCGCCTCGCCGGTTCCGATGAAGTCGGTGGTCACAGAGTTCTCCCCCGAGCCGCAGCCAACCGTCTCGTATCCGCCGTTCCACAGCCACCGGGAGGACCAGGACACCTGGGTTTTCACCGTGAGCTCTGGCGATCCGACAAAGGTGACAGTGCGGGCCCTCGCCGCGGACGGCACCGTGCTGGCCGAGCGGGAGCAGGAGCTTGTCTGGACCAGGGTGGGCGGAACGGAACAGTGCGGCGGGCCCGTCACCACCCCGCCCATACAGCTAGTGGCGCCCTGAGTCTCTCATCGCGTCAGGGACCACGAGGCCATGAGGTCGATCGCGGCTGTGAAGGCGTCGAGGTGCGGACGGTTCAGGAACGCGTGGCGGGTCCCGGGCTGACTACTTTCGCCGGTCCCCTGTAAGCAACGAATACGCGGGGCAGGAATTGATTGGACCCAAGCCGCCCGCCCGGAAACCAATAGCGGTCGCGGCGGTCTTCCTTATCATTGACAGGCTCCGATACATTTGGCGCAGGCGTGCAGTTCTGGCCATCCTTCATCTTCAGGTGGCCGCATACAACCCGAGCCGAAAGGGTGCGCAGCCTTATGAAACTCGCAATCGCTGTCGAATACTCGTTCCGCCTTCGCTACGAGGACAATTTCCACAAAGTCGTCGTCCCTGCCAGGCGGCTTCTGGCTGTTCCCCTGGATGTCGAGGCAGTCCGCCGTGTAGTGGAAGACGATGACACTCTCTTGGCGGAGCTCTTCCGGGACTTCCTGCCGCAGTACCAGCTGATGGTGAAGGATCCGGACTACTGGTCCAAGGAATTGGAGCGGGACAACGAGATCATCAAGCTGGTGGAAGTGGTCTGAGAATGTGGTCAGCGGCTCCCTGTGACGTTGAGGATCAGTTTCGCTCACTCGGGCAGCGACCCGTCGGGAAGAGAATCGCCCGCCTGGCCCGGCCGTCCGGTTACAGTGGACCCTCCGGCGCCTGGGCCCCGGGCTCAGTACCGGCTGGACGCAGGACGAAAAGGACAGAAAATCATGACCATGGTGGACAATGCCGTCTATGTCGACGGCCGCCGGACCGACAACCCAAAGAACCTGGATGAAACGTACGAGGTCATGCGCGACCGCGGTGGGATGGCGTGGATCGGCCTGTACCGCCCGGACCCGGCGGAAATCCAGTCGGTAGCAGAACAATTCAGCCTGCACGAGCTCGCCGTCGAGGACGCCCTGAACGGTCACCAGCGGGCCAAACTCGAACGCTACGAAGACACACTCTTCACCGTGCTGCGACCGGCACGGTACCTGGATGATGTGGAGAAGGTCGAGTTCGGCGAACTGCATGTTTTCGTGGGGCCGGACTTTGTGGTGACGGTCCGGCACGCCGAGTCCCCGAACCTGGCCCGGGTCCGCCACCGCCTCGAGGGCAGCCCGGAGCTGCTGGCCTTGGGCCCCCAAGCCGTGCTCTACGCGATCCTGGACGAAGTCGTGGACCAGTACGAACCGGTCGTCGCCGGCCTCGAGAACGACATCGATGAGATCGAAGACGAACTCTTCGGGGCGGACCCGGACGTAGCCCGGCGTATCTACGAACTCTCCCGGGAAGTCATTGAATTCCAACGCGCCACCCACCCGCTACGGGCCATGCTGGAGGCACTGGAACGCGGTGCGGAAAAATACCACATGGACCTGGAGCTGAAACGCAGGCTCCGGGACGTCCATGACCACGTCATCCGCGTCGTGGAACGCGTTGACGCCTTCCGGGTCCTGCTCCAGAACGCGCTGACAGTCCACGCAACCCTGGTCGCCCAGCAGCAGAA
This sequence comes from Arthrobacter sp., assembly GCA_046708445.1. Lineage (GTDB taxonomy): Bacteria > Actinomycetota > Actinomycetes > Actinomycetales > Micrococcaceae > Arthrobacter. Next base: position 472 of record JBKKDH010000166.1, on the reverse strand, counting down.
CGAAGAGATGCAACGCCTCTCGGAATCGAGCCTGGCGCAGAACGAGGAGATGCGGCACCTGTCCGAATCGAGCCTGGCCCAGAACGAGGAAGTCAAGAAAATCTCTTCCTGGGCCGCCATCCTCTTCGCCCCAACCCTCGTCGGAACCATATACGGGATGAACTTCGACCACATGCCCGAGCTGGCCTGGCCGCTGGGCTACCCCTTTGCAGTCGGGCTCATGCTCGCCATGGGCATCATCCTGTACGCGTCATTCAAGCGACGCAAATGGCTCTGATCGCGAAACGGATACCCGGTTTGTCCGGCCGGTCCCGGCCGTGATGTAATGGGCACGATTTTGCAGGCCAACACCGGAGAGGAGGACGTGTCCATGTACACCGAGCCTCCAAGTACCGGCGCCGGGGACACCTCCACTCCCGCCTGAGCCCCGAGTCCCGGGTTCTGCACGTCATCCACACGTATTCCCGCGGGA
>JBKKDH010000165.1:0-6222 GCA_046708445.1 Arthrobacter sp. | reverse complement strand
CGTCGCCTTCGCGGCCCTCTTCGCTGGCCTGCAGGCCAGCTTCCGCCCGAACGGCAAGCCGCTGGACACCGGCGTTGAGCTTCCGCCGCCAGCTGTAGACCAGCATCTCCTCAAGGGCGTCCACCAGGGCGGGGAGTTCGTTCACCAGCCTCTTGCGTGCCACCGCATCGGTAACCCCCTGCTCGTGGACCATATCTTCGACCAGGGCCTCAATCTGCCAGACCACCATCCGGTCCGTCATCTGCCCGATCGCACGGGTCACGGAGATCGCTGCCTCTTCGGTGAGCTTTCCGGTGCGGACAAGGTCCACCACGGTGGACAGGGCCGCCTGGTCGCGTTCGGTGAACGCCACATCCTCGTCGCCGAAGTTCGGGAAGCCGAGGGCCCGCCACAGTTTGCGTGCCGAGAGGAGGGACAGCCCGGCACCGGCCGCGACCTCACGGCGCCGGAGTTTGCGATCGCCGCCCAGGAGCCGGGCTTCAAGTGCCTTGGCAGCCAATCGCTCCGCGGAAAGCGTTCCGGTGGCGGGGTGCACGATGGCAGGTACTGCACCGCCCTCGGGGGCCGGCTGCTCCTGCTGCTCGTCATCGTTCATCTGTTCCACCTTCTCTCAGCTCCCATGGCAGCGTGCCGCGCTCATCCGCAATGTCGTCTGCCCCAAATGCCACGTCTCCGGGTAACTCGTCGATGACGTCCAGGATGAAGTCCCGGAATCGTACGGCTTCCGGCACATCAACAACTGTGACTGTCCCCTGATACGCGGTTTCCAAGGATATATTCCCTGACCGCAATATGCGCTGCCCCATCGTCTGGGTCAGCATAAGGTTCCGGACCGCTGCCAGGTTCACCTGCTGGTCCCGCCGTTTCAACATGCCGTATCTGGCAACTATCCGGCGGCTGGTCAGCGTGTAACGGGTCCCCTGCCATTTCAGCAGGCGGGGGAGGCAGTACGCCAACCCTATCCATGCGACGCCGAGGATGCATCCCGTGACCAGCCAGGGAGACCATTCCTTGGAGAGCACCGGGACCAGCCGTTCCGCTTCCCCCCGGATGATCCAGGCGCTGGCGAACGCCGCTGCCGCGGGTGCGGCTATGAATGCGGCGGCGGGGGCGGTCAGCTTGCTCGGCTGCGGGCGCGTGGTGACTATCACCTGCTCGCCCGGCACGAGGTCTTTACGCATATCCGCTTTCAGTCCCCAGCCCCGGGGCCTGGCCAGGCGGGGTCCAGGGACGGAGATGGACGACGTCGCCGGCGGTCACCACGTGTTCGTGCGCGGCACCGTCAACAACCAGCAGGGAGCCGTAGTCGTCCAGGCGCGTTGCGTGCCCGATGATTTCGTGGTCACCGGGCAACTGGGCTTTCACCTGCTTGCCGAGCGTCACCAGGACAGCTTCCACCCGCTTGTGCAGTGACGGACCGCCGGCCATCCCGGCGGCGGGATCGCCGTCGGCGTTGCAGAAACTGCGGTAGAGCACAGCGAAATGCGAAAGATAGCTTTTGAGCAGCAGCGTCCGGTCCACCGTCAGGGGCTGCTCGAGCGCTACCGACGTGGCCGTAGGGACGGGAAGTTCGGCGGAGCTGAGGCTGACATTCAGGCCGGTGCCCAGGATGACCGGCGGTGCCGAGCCCTCCACCATGGGGCCAAGCTGGGCAAGGATTCCGGCGATTTTCCGGCCGCGGACCAGGACGTCATTGGGCCACTTGAGCTCGGCCGGTATGCCGGCGGTCTCCAGCAAGGTTTCCCGCAGGGCCAAGGCGGCAAGCAGCGACAACCAGGAGTAGCACTGTGACGGCAGGGGACGCCCCTCGGCGTTGACGGGCCTCAGCACGATCGAGACGGACACGGAGCTTAAGGGAGGAGCCTCCCACCGCCGGTCAAGGCGGCCCCGGGCTGCTGTCTGGTACTCGGCAGTCAGGACGGAAAGGTCCGGCCAGGACTTCGGCTCCACCGTGACTGACCTCAGCAGGTCGGCGTTGGTGGAACCGGTGGAGTCCACCACCACGAGCTTGGCGATGCCCGTAGCGGACAGGAAATCCTGGTCAGCCAGGGCTCCGCGGTTCAACGGTATGCCCGGGGCGTGTGCGTCATCCATGCTTGAATCCTATCGACTTGCCCACCCGCGGGCTCCCGCGAACATCAGGTTCAGAGGAAGATGTCAGGAACCAACCGGTCTTCCGCTGCGCCCAGGCTATAGGGCCGGAAGTCCGTCACCCCGGCGGCGGCGAGCACCTGCTCGTCCGTATAGAAGTTACCGGTGGACGGCCCTCCGGCGGCCAGGACGCCGCCCGTCAGTACGGCGTGCGCGGCGTCGGCCATGATTTCGGGGCCCCGGGCGGCCTGGACCATGCTGGAGCCGCCGGGCATGTTGCGGATGGCCGCGGTATCAATGAGGGTGCACGGCCAGAGTGAGTTGACACTGATGCCGTCAGCCTTGAGTTCCTCCGCCAGCCCCAGCGTGGTCAGGCTCATGCCGTACTTGGCCATGGTGTAAGCCAGGTGTTTCCCGGCCCACATGGGGTCCAGGTTCAGGGGCGGGGACAGCGTCAGGATCTGGCCGGCCTCCGACTTCCGCAGGGCCGGCAGCGCGAGCTTGGAGAGCAGGAATGTGCCCCGGACGTTGATGTCCTGCATGAGGTCGTAGCGCTTCATGTCCACATCGTCAGTTCGGGACAGGTCAATGGCAGAGGCGTTGTTGATGACGGCGTCGATACCACCGAAGTGTTCCACCGCCGCGGCAACGGCGCCCGCAACGTCGTCGTCATTGCGCACATCACCCACCAGCGGCAGCGCCTGGCCGCCCGCCGACTCGATCTGTTCCGCGGCGGTATAGACGGTCCCGGCCAGCTTCGCGTGCGGCTGGCCAGTCTTGGCCATCAGCACAATATTGGCGCCGTCACGCGCGGCCCGGGTAGCGATGGCCAGCCCGATCCCGCGGCTGCCTCCTGAGATCAGCAGGGTCCGGCCCTGCAGGGAACCGGCGGCCTGGTACGGCGCTGCAGCGGCACCCGAAGCATCTTTGCTCGAAGTCATGGCTCCACTGTAACCCAAGTATGTTACTGGCGAGTAACAAGAGAGTCGGCGTCACTCGACGGCAGAAAATTGTAGGTTTTCTACAGCGGTCCCGGCGAATAGCGTCACTAGACTAGCCAGCAGGGTCCTGTTTTTGTGCGGAAGCTACTTAAAGCGCCGCTGCATCCGGGGCCAGCCACCATCAGCTACAGAGCCGGAGACACTTCATGAGCCACGATCTGACAACGACAGCGGGAAAGATCGCCGATTTCCGCGACCGCCAGGCCCGTGCAGAACAGCCCTCCGGCCCCGAAGCCATCGAAAAGCAGCATGCCCGCGGCAAGAACACCGCCCGCGAACGGATCGAACTGCTCGTCGATGAGGGATCGTTCATCGAGTTCGACGCACTGGCCGTACACCGCTCCACCGCCTTTGGCATGGAAAAGAAGAAGCCCCTGGGTGACGGCCTGGTATCCGGCTACGGCACCGTCGACGGCCGCCCCGTGGCTGTCTACAGCCAGGACTTCTCCGTCTACGGCGGATCCCTCAGCCAGGTCAACGGCGAGAAGATTGTCAAGGTCCAGGAGTTCGCGCTGCGCAACGGCTGCCCCGTCGTGGGAATCCTCGACGGCGGCGGCGCCCGCATCCAGGAAGGCGTCGCTTCGCTGGCCATGTTCGCGGACATCTTCCGCAACAACGTCCATGCCTCCGGCGTGGTCCCGCAGATCTCCCTCATCATGGGCCCCTCCGCAGGCGGCGCGGCCTACTCCCCCGCCCTGACCGACTACGTGGTCATGGTGGACAAGACCTCCCACATGTTCATCACCGGGCCCGACGTCATCAAGACCGTCACCGGCGAGGATGTGGACATGGAAACCCTGGGCGGCGCCCGCCAGCACAACGCCACTACGGGAACCTCCACCTACCTGGCCGCCGACGAAGCGGATGCCATCGAATTCGTCCGCGAACTCCTGGACTTCCTGCCGTCCAACAACCTGTCAGAGGCCCCGGTCCTCGAGCACCAGCAGGAGCTGGATGTCGACGACGACGACCACGCCCTGGACGCGCTGATCCCCGATTCCGCGAACCAGCCCTACGACATGCGCACCGTCATCGACCAGATCGTTGACGATGCACACTTCCTCGAGATGCAGGCGCTCTACGCCCCCAACGTGATGATCGGTTACGGCCGCGTGGAGGGGCACACCGTGGGGATTGTGGCCAACCAGCCCCTGCAGTTCGCCGGCACGCTGGACATCGCGGCGTCTGAGAAGGCTGCCCGCTTTGTCCGCCACTGTGACGCCTTCAACATCCCCATCATCACGCTGGTTGACGTTCCGGGATTCCTGCCCGGGAAGGACCAGGAATTCCAAGGCATCATCCGCCGCGGCGCCAAGCTCCTGTACGCCTACGCTGAGGCCACCGTCCCGAAGCTGACCGTGATTACCCGCAAGGCGTACGGCGGCGCGTACATCGTGATGGGCTCCAAGAAGCTTGGGGCAGACCTCAACCTGGCCTGGCCGACTGCCCAGATCGGCGTGATGGGCGCCCAGGGCGCCGTCAACATCCTTTACCGCCGCGATCTCGCTTCTGTTGCGGAGGCCGGCGGGGACGTTGAGGCCCGGCGTGCCGAGGTCATCCGGCAGTACGAGGAGGAGCTCCTTAACCCCTACCAGGCAGCGGAGCTCGGCTACGTCGATGCGGTCATCTCGCCGTCCGAAACCCGGCCGCAGATCATCAGGGGGCTGCGGGCGCTCCGCGACAAACGCGCCAGCCTGCCCACCAAAAAGCACGGGAACATCCCGCTGTGAGTGCGGACGATTCCGAGGCTGTGGCCGCGGAGCCCCTGATTTCGGTGGTGAAGGGCCAGCCGTCGGCCGAGGAGTTGGCGGCGCTGACCGCCGTCGTACTTTCACTTGGAAGCCAGGAGGCCGCCGAGGTCCGGAAGCCCACGGTCCGGCATTGGGTGCGCCGGCAGCAGCTGCGGCTGGCTCCCACACCCGGACCGGGCGCCTGGAAGCGCAGCCGCGGCTAACGTCCCCACCGCAGTTCCCTAACGGGAGGGGCCCGGTTAGTCTCGTGGGGTGACTACTGAAACCGCACCCTCTGCCCGTCCGCGCACCGCTATCGACGCCGTCGCGGATGAATACACCGACACGCTCATCCGGCTGAATCCGTCCTTCGCCACCACCTTGGGCTTGCCGGGACACGAGACGGAATACCAGGACTACTCCCCCGCCGGCATCGCAGAGTTTGCCGCCGAAGCGAGGAAGACGCTCGACGCCCTGGACGGGCTGGAACCCCAGGACGACGTGGACGCAGTCACGCTGGACGCGATGCGCGAGCGGCTGGGTCTGCAGCTGGAAATCCATGAGTCAGGCTGGGACGAAGCCGAACTGAACAACATCGCCTCCCCGGCGCAGGACATCCGCGCCATCTTCGACCTCATGCCCACAGCGACTGCGCAGGACTGGGAGCACATCGCGGGCCGTGCCCTGAACGTTCCCGGTGCCATCGACGGCTACATCGCTTCCCTCCGACAGGCCCGTGACGCCGGGAAGGTTTCGGCGCAGCGCCAGGTTGCCATCGTCATCGAGCAAACCACGAAGTACGCCGCCGAGGACGGCTTCTTCGCCAAACTGGCCGCGGGTGCCAAGACTGCCGACGGGCCGTTGGACGGGGCCGTGCAGGAAAAGCTCGACGCCGGTGCTGCCGCCACCCGGAGTGCCTACAGCCGCCTCGCCGAATTCCTCCGCACGGAGGTGCTGCCCTCAGCCCCGCAGAAGGACGCCGTGGGCCGGGAACGCTACGCCGTTGCCTCGCGTTCCTTCCTGGGCGCCACCGTTGACCTTGAAGAGACCTACGCCTGGGGCGTCCAGGAACTGGACCGCCTGATTGCCGAGCAGGAACAGGTGGCCGAAACCATCAAGGCCGGAGCCGGCATCGCCGAGGCCAAGGAAATCCTCACCAACGATCCCGCGCGCCAAATCAAAGGCACCGATGCCCTCAAGGCCTGGATGCAGGAACTCTCCGACAAGGCCATTGCGGACATCGCCGGTGTGCACTTCGACATCCCGGACGTGATGAAGAGGCTTGAGTGCCTCATCGCGCCGACCGACGAAGGCGGCATCTACTACACCGGACCGTCAGACGACTTCAGCCGCCCCGGTCGGATGTGGTGGTCCGTCCCGGCCGGCGAAGACACGTTCAC
>JBKKDH010000164.1:0-6742 GCA_046708445.1 Arthrobacter sp. | reverse complement strand
GGCGTAACCGCGCAGCGTGCCTTGACAAGGACCCGGAACTGTTTTTCCCGGTCGGAAACACGGGCCCTGCCCTCCTCCAGATCGAGGAAGCCAAAAGCGTTTGCCGCCGCTGCCCCGTTGTTGATACGTGCCTCCAGTGGGCGCTGGAGTCCGGACAGGATGCCGGCGTCTGGGGCGGCATGAGCGAGGACGAGCGTCGCGCTTTGAAGCGCCGGGCCGCACGCGCCCGCCGCGCTTCGTAACTTGAGCTAAGGCCTCGGCAGACGGCAAAGGCCGCAACCCCAACGGGTTGCGGCCTTTCCTTTTGACAGCCGGATGACTCCGGCCTCGGCCGCCTGCGGCGATTACTTGGGCATGAGGCTCAGCCGGATCCGGACGGCAGTTCCGCCGCCCTCCCGGGGCTGCCACGCGATGGTGCCGCCGAGCTCACTGGTTACCAGCGTGCGGACGATCTGGAGCCCCAGTCCCTCGACATGTGGAGTTTCCGGCAGGCCCACCCCGTCATCGGCAACGGTGACCGTCAGGAGCTCTTCACCGTCGTCCCCTTCAGAACGGTCGGCCAGGAGCCATACAGTCCCGGTGCGTCCCTCGAGGCCGTGTTCGACGGCGTTGGTCACCAGTTCATTAATCACCAGCGCCAGCGGGGTCGCGAAGTCGCTGGGCAGTTCGCCAAACAATCCTGCCCGCTGGGTCTTGACCTGCTGCGAGGGTGACGCCACCTCAGCCGACAGCCTGAACTGCCGCCCGATCAGTTCGTCGAAGTCAACGCTTTGCGCGAGCCCCTGTGAGAGCGTTTCGTGGACAAGGGCAATGGTCGCCACGCGGCGCATCGCCTGTTCCAGGCCCTGCTTGGCCTCATCGCTGACCATGCGGCGCGACTGCATACGCAGGAGCGCCGCCACGGTCTGCAGGTTGTTCTTTACCCTGTGGTGAATCTCGCGGATGGTCGCGTCCTTGGTCACGAGTTCCATCTCGCGCCGCCTCAGCTCGGAAACGTCGCGGCACAGAACGAGCGCCCCGAACCGGTGCTGCTCATCACGAAGCGGAATTGCCCGCAGGGACAGGCTTACGCCCCGGGATTCAATTTCACTGCGCCACGGCATCCGGCCGGTTACCACCAGTGGCAGCGTCTCGTCGACCATGCGCCTGTCCTTTAACAGGCTGGCTGTTACTTCCGCCAGCGAACGGCCCTCAAGGGACTCACCGTCGCCAAGCCTGCGGAAAGCGGATACGCCATTGGGGCTCGCATACTGCACGATGCCCTCGGCGTCGAGCCTGATCAGGCCGTCCCCCACCCGGGGCGCGCCACGACGGGATCCTGTAGGTGAGGCGAAGTCGGGCCACAGCCCCAGGGTGCCCATACGAAGCAAGTCATAGGCACACTGCCGGTACGTGAGTTCCAACCTGGAAGGCATGCGCGAACTCGACAGGTCCATATGGGTGGTCACAACGGCCAGGGTCCGGCCGTTTCGGACCATTGGCACGGCCTCGACCCGCAGGGCCATGTCGCTGCTCCAGTTTGTTTCACTGGACCGTTCAATGGCACGGCTGGACCACGCTTTGTCCACCAGCGGCTGCAGGTCCGACCGGATGCCCTCGCCCACGAAGTCCCCGTGGAAAACGGTGTGGGTGGTTGACGGCCGGACGTGCGCCAATGCCACATAGCCGTAGTCCGGGTGGGGAAACCAGAGGGCGAGGTCCGCAAACGCGAGGTCGGCAACCATCTGCCAGTCCCCCACCAGGAGGTGCAGCCATTCGGCATCGCCCGGCCCAAAATCAGCATGTTCCCTGATGGGGTCCGTAAAGATTGCCACTGCACCTCCAGTTGCGACGCCAGTATCCCTAGCGTCGGACGATTGACCTCAAGAGCCTCAATGCTACCGACAGCGACGCCATATCGTCCGCTTCGAGGGAATTGACCTCGTCGAACATGCTCTTGGCCCTGCCCAGCTGTTCAGCGTTCTGGCTTTCCCATTCCTTCAGCCGATCCTCCGGCGACAGCCCGGAACGCGTGGACTCGAGAACAGCCGTCGTCATGTCCGACACCGTGGAGTACAGATCGTCCCGCAAGGCCGCACGTGCCAGCGCCTGCCACCTGTCCTGCCTTGGCAGGGTGCTGATCCGTTCAAGCAGGGCATCGGCGTGGAACCGGTTGAACACGGTGTAGTAAACGGAGGCAATCTCCTCGACCGGATCTTTGCGGACCTTGGCAATCTTGGCAACGTCCAACAGCACGAAGCTTTCAAAGAGTTCAGCCCAGCGCAGTGCCAAGCCTTCCGGGAGCTTCCACTCCCGCGCCTCCTCAAGCCATGCGGAGACGCGGTCACGGTCGTCACCCCTCACATAGTCGAGGAGGCGGGCACGCATGGGATCCATGACCGGCTTGAATTCGGCGACGACATCGGCGATGGGCCGGCTGGCTCCGCCTTGGCCGACAAGCCAGCGCACAGCGCGGTCCAGCAGCCGCCTGATGTCCAGGTGAAGGGTGCTCCAGTGCTCCGTGGGGAACGACGCCGGGAGGCTATTGAGTTCATCCACCATGACGTCAAGCTCGTAGATCTCGCGGAGGGCGACGAATGCCTTTGCAACGGCGACTTCCGTGGCGGACGTCTCTTCAATGGTCCGGAAGGCGAAGGTGATGCCGCCCAAGTTGATCATGTCGTTCGCCACAACGGTCGCGATGATCTCCCGCCGCAGCGGATGCGTGTCGAGCTCAGCATCAAACCGTTCGCGCAACTGCAGTGGGAAGTAGCCGCGCAACGTGCTGCGGAACCATGGATCATCGGCGAGGTCGCTGTCCCGCAGGGCTGAGGTCAGTTCGATCTTGGCGTACGCAGCCAGCACAGAAAGTTCCGGGGACGTCAGGCCCTGTCCTTGGGTCAGCCGTTCCCGCAACGTCTCCGTGGTAGGCAGGGCTTCAAGATCGCGCTTGAGGTCAGCTGATTTTTCCAGCCAGTCCATCAGCCGTTCATAGCTGGGGCTCCACTCGGCAACACGCATCCGGTCGTTCAGGAGCAGGATGTTCTGGTCGATGTTGTCCTGGAGTACCAGCCTGCCCACCTCGTCGGTCATTGACGAGAGGAACCCGGCGCGTTCTTCTCCGGAAAGTTTGCCGGCGGCCACCATCCGGTCCACGAAGATCTTGATATTCACTTCGTGGTCGGAGCAGTCCACACCAGCCGAGTTGTCGATGGCGTCCGTGTTGAGGATCACTCCCTGCAGAGCTGCCTCGATGCGCCCGCGCTGGGTAATCCCCAGGTTGCCGCCTTCACCGACGACCTTCACCCGCAGGTCACGGCCGTCCACCCGGATGGCGTCATTCGCTTTGTCCCCGACGGAGGCATTCGACTCGGTGCTTGCCTTCACGTACGTTCCGATCCCGCCGTTGTACAGCAAGTCGGCGGGCGCCAACAGAATTGCCCGGAGAAGTTCGGGCGGGCTCAGCTGGGTTGTCGACTCCGGCAGGCCCAGCGCCGCCCGTACCTGCTCCGAAACGGGGACAGTCTTGGCTTGGCGGGCGAAAACGCCGCCGCCCTCGCTGATCAGCGATTTGTCGTAGTCGTCCCACGAGGAGCGGGGCAGTTCGAACAGCCGCTGACGCTCAGCGTAGGACGATTCCTCGTCGGGATTTGGGTCGAGGAAGATATGGCGGTGGTCGAAGGCGGCGAGCAGGCGGATATGGCGGGACAGGAGCATGCCGTTGCCGAAAACGTCACCTGACATGTCGCCAACGCCGACGACGGTGAAGGGCTGGGTCTGGGTGTCCAGGTCCAGTTCGCTGAAGTGGCGCTTGACTGATTCCCAGGCGCCGCGAGCGGTGATGCCCATGGCTTTGTGGTCATAGCCCACCGACCCGCCTGAGGCGAAGGCATCTCCGAGCCAGAAACCGTACTCGGCGGCCAGGCCGTTGGCGATGTCGGAGAAAGTAGCCGTACCTTTGTCCGCCGCCACCACAAGGTAGGAGTCGTCGTCGTCGTGCCGCACCACGTCCGACGGCGGCACAAGGTTTTCGCCCCCGGGGCTGGTGACCAGGTTATCCGTAATGTCCAGCAGCCCGCGGATGAAGGTCTTATAGCTTTCAATGCCCTCGGCCATCCATGCCGCGCGGTCTACCGCCGGATCAGGGAGCTGTTTGGCGAAGAATCCGCCTTTGGCACCGGTGGGGACAATCACCGCGTTTTTGACCGTCTGGGCCTTCACGAGGCCCAGGACCTCGGTCCTGAAGTCTTCGCGGCGGTCAGACCAGCGAAGTCCGCCGCGTGCCACCTTGCCGAACCGCAGGTGCACGCCTTCCACCCGCGGGGAATACACCCAGATCTCGAACTTCGGCCGCGGAAACGGCAGCCCGTTGATATTCGTCGGATCCAGCTTAAAGCTCAGGTGCTGCTTGTACTGGTAAAAGTTGGTGCGCAGCGTGGATTCGATCAAATTCACGAAAGTGCGGAGGATACGATCGGCGTCGAGGGTTGCGACCTGCTCGATCGCCTCGTTCAGTGCGGCCCGGACGGAACCCTGGGCCGCCGCGCGTTGGCCTTCATCGACAGAGGGATCGAAACGGGCGGCGAAGAGCGCGCTGAGACCCTTGGTCACCGCAGGATTGGCAAGAAGGGTGTCGGCGATGAACCCGAATGAGTTGGTGTTTCCCATCTGCCGCATGTAGCGCGCATAGGCCCGCAAAACGGTGATCTGGCGCCAATGCATTCCCTCACGGAGCACAAGGCGGTCGAAACTGTCGGATTCAATGGCACCGGACACTGCGGCCCCGAAGGAGTCCGCCAACAGTTGACCGGTGGCTACCGGATCAACACCGGCCGGATACTTGAGCCCCAAGTCATAAAGGAAGAAGTCGCGGCGGTCGGCCGTCTCGATCTCAAAAGGCCGCTCGTCCAGTACTTCGAGCCCCATGTTGTGGAAGTAGGGCAGGATCTGGCTGAGGCTTTTGGGTTCCAGCATGTAGAGCTTGACGCGGGCATCTTCCTCAAGCGTTGCTCCTGCGCCTTCCGGGAGGTACACATGGACACCCGGACGCTCCTGCTTTGCCCCGGCAGTACGTTCCGCTTCGGCGCCGTACTTTTCGAAGCGGGATATATCCTCAAGGGCCTCCTCGACTTCGTAGTCCACGCGGTAGCTCGCCGGGAATGCCTCCGACCAGATGGAGGCCAATTCCTTGGCATGATCATCGTCATCTCTCCCGCGCAGGACTTCTGAGATGCCTTCGCTCCACGAGCGCGCCGCACGGACCAGCCGCTTCTCCAACTCTTCGGCGTCAACGTGGCTGACGTCGGCGCCTTTAGGCAGTCGGATGCGGAAGAAAAGCCGGGCCAGGGCGGACTCCGTCATCCGGGCTTCGTAATCGATGGAGACGGCCTGGAACGTCTCCCGCAGCTCATCCTCAATGCGGAGCCTGACGTTGGTGGTGTACCTGTCACGCGGAAGGTACACGACGGCGGACATGAACCGGCCGTAGATATCCGGCCGAAGGAATAGCCGGGTGCGGCGGCGCTCCTGCAGCCGCTGGATCCCCATCGCGGTAGCCGCGAGGTCCGGGATCTCGATCTGGAACAGTTCGTCGCGCGGATAGGTCTCCAGGATTCCCAACAGGTCCTTGCCCGAATGCGAATCGGGCGGGAACCCTGCGCTCCTCAGGACGGCATCCACCTTTTCCCTAACGATGGGGATGTTGCGGACCGACCCGGCGTAGGCGCTGGTGGCAAACAGCCCGATGAAGCGCCGCTCACCATTGACATTCCCCGCGGCGTCGAAGCTCTTGACGCCGACGTAGTCGAGATACGCGGGCCGGTGCACGGTTGACCTGGAATTGGCCTTGGTGATCACGAGTGCGCGCTTTTCTCGCGCCTTCTTCCGGCCTGCGTCAGTCAGGTGCTGAACGTGGTGGGAATCAGCAGCGGCCCTGAGGAGTCCGAGTCCGCTGTCTTCGCGCAGCTCAAGGACATCTTCGCCGTCGACATTAATTAGGTCGTATTCGCGGTAGCCCAGGAAGGTGAAGTTTCCTTCGTCGAGCCATCGCAGCAGATCCTGGGCCTGTCGCAGCTCTGCAATCTGGGCGGGGTTGGCCACCTTGTCCAGGCTTTCCGCGATCTGCAGGGCCTTGTTGCGCATCTTTGGCCAGTCCTCGACAGCAGCCCGGACATCACCCAGGACGCGTTCCAAGCCTGCAAGCAGTGCGTCCCGGGCATCATCAGTGGTGCGATCGATTTCTACGGCAATCCAGGACTCCATGTGGGAAGTGTTGTCCCCCGTGGCGATCAGATGCGACATGCTGGGCATGGCGGCGGTGTCGCCGCTGGAAATTCCGAACTGGGACGGAACACGGTCGACTTTGACCAACTGTCCCGATTCGCGGTTCCGGGTGACCACGAGAAGAGGGTGGATTACCAGGTGGATAGCGGAATTCTGGCGGACCAGCTCAGCGTTGACCGAGTCGACGAGGAACGGCATGTCGTCCGTGACTACATAAACAACACTGCTGTCCGCCTCCGTGCCGATGGAGATCTTGGCTTGGCCGGGCAGTCGGACGGCGGCTACCTCGCGGTGCGTCTGGGCCCGCGAGGCCAGCACATCCTGCGAGTAACTGCGCGCATCCTCTTCGGCTAGGTGCTGGTAGTAGTCCCCCAGAAAACCTTCACGGTCTCCAATGGCAAGGGGTTGATCCTCCACGCTGGATCCAGACGACATCGACAAACGCCTCCATCACAAGTTTGATGCTGCACCGTTGCAGCTC
>JBKKDH010000163.1:0-13282 GCA_046708445.1 Arthrobacter sp. | reverse complement strand
CTCCAGTGGTGGAGCCGCCACGTTCTCCAACGTCACGGTCACCGAGTTCGAAAACCTCGTGCAGCGGCCGGCCCGCCTGATCGCTGACTTCGAAGGAGCGACCTGGGGAACCGGGTGGACTTCCGGTGGGGACATGGCAGTTGCGGGTCCTTCTGCGACTTCTGCCTCAGGGCACGTCGACGCAAAGTTCGCTGACACCTTCGTGGGGCCCGGCGATCCCGCCACTGGCAGCATCACTTCGCCGCCGTTCGTCATTGACCGGGACTTCGTACACTTCCAACTCGGCGGCGGCAACCATCCGCTCGGCGTTGAGCCCGCAACCTCGGTGCAGCTGCTGGTGAATGGCCAGCCCGTGCGGACCGCCACCGGCGAGAACAGCGGTTCACTGCGACATGTCTCGTGGGATGTGAAGAACCTTGCCGGTCAAACAGTCCAGTTTCAGATCCTTGACGACGCCACGGGAGAATGGGGCCATCTCATGGTCGACCACGTCATGCTGAGCGACTGAGCAGTCAGGGGCTCGACGGAAAGCGGTGAGAGCCCGGTGGGGCGGGAGCGTAGCCCCTCCGGTGCTGAGAAGTTTTCCCTCGTGGGGTCGTGACTGATCAGGCCGCGGGGAGCGGCAGCACCAGCAGGTAGCCGGTCGGCAGGTCGCTGCTCCAGCGTCGCGGCTCGCGGACCACGAACTGCGTCGCCAGCTGCTCGGGGCTGACCAGGCTGTTCGGCGCGGGCGACGGGCCCCACTGCCCGCTGCCGTGCGGGTAGAGCGGATCCAGGACGTGGATGCCAGTAACGGAGAATTCCGGGAATTGGCCGGGATCGCCGAGCGACTCGAATCCACTCATCACCCACGCGTGGCGGCCACTCCACATGACCAGCCCCACAGGCCGGCCCGTGTCGGCGATGGCGCGCGCCGCGGTCTGCAGCGCGTCCTCGTAGCCGGCGATACTGACCACCTCGTACGGCCCCATTCCCACCTCGGTCAGCACCCTCGCCCAACCGAACGGATTGGCGCCGTTGAACGAATTGGACGACCGTGCCCGGGCCATCTCCCATAGTTCATTCTGCTGGGCGCGGTCGGTCCACGTCCCGCCACCGGTGTCGTCGACGAGGTTGTGGATCATCTGGATGCTCGCCGCAACACACCAGTCGAAGGTGTACTGCGGCACGAAGTCCCCCTCCTGGTAAAGGTTGAGGGCGAACGCCTGGGGCACCGGGGCTGGCGTCGGAACGGGTGTCGAGGTCGGTGTGGGCGCCGGTGTCGCGGTGGGGGCCGGGGCCTGCTGAGGGGCCAGGGCGACGCCGCTCGCGGTTGGCGGGGCCGAGGAAGCCGGGCTCGGTGAAGCGGTGATGGCCTCGTCAATGCCAATAGCGGGCGCGCAGGCCGTGAGGAGGGTCGCCAGGACGACGAGCCACGCCAGAAAACGGGGCTGGGCACCGGTCATGATCGATCCATTCTAGCGCGGCCCGGCGGGAATACCCCGCGCCGGAACAACACCTCGATCCCTGGCCTGGTGTCGCTGTACTGTGTGTTGTCGGCCGCAGCAACTTGAGGCAGCGCAGCTGCCCCTGCCGCCAGCCATGCTGTGGTCTGGGCTGGGTGGCTCTAGCTGCGGTGGTGTTCTATCAGCCAGCCAGCCATCTGCTGGGCACGCTTGTTCGCCTTCATGTCGCCCTCCGTGGCCGAGATGATGGATCCCTTCATGAGGATGTGCCATGACCGGGCGAATTCGTCGGGACGGGACAGCCCGGCTTCCTCCGCGAGGGCCTGGACGTGGCCGCGGATCCTGGCCAGGTAGTCAATGCTCGCTTGGCCGAGTGGGTGCGCCGGCCCCATCTCCAGCAGGATGTTAATGAACGAGCAGGCCTCGAAGTCCTCGCGCAGGAACCAGTCGCCGAAGACGTCGAAGATGGCCAGCAGCTGCTCGGTGGGCGTGTTTCCGCGGCGCCGGGCTTCGGAGACGATGGCGTCCACGGTCCACTGCCGGTCGCGCTGTTCCAGGAAGGCCAGCACCAGGGCGTCCTTGGAGGGGAAGTGCCGGTAGAAGGTTGCCTTGGCAACGCCGGACCGTTCGATGAGTTCGTTGACGCCGACGTCGCGGACACCGCGGCGGGAGAAAAGTTCGTAAGCAACAGCGAGTATCCGGCCCACCGCGTCGGCGTGGCCGCCTGCCGCCCCCACCTGTGTTTGCACGGGGGACGGTCCAGTTTCTGCGGCTGAAGTCATTGTTCAACCAGTTTACGTCAGGTAGAGACAGACCGGTCTTCCTCGCGGTACTGTTTCTCCTACGCGCAGTGCTTTCGACGCCGGTTGGCCCCTTTTTCGGCCCAGCTGGTCTGGTGCAAGGAGGCCCCGATGTCAGCAGAGCGGATGTTCCACAGCGTGCACTCAGATCCGGAGCCGTGGTTGGATGAAGACTTCAATCCAGCCGAGATCCGGCGGTTCGCGATCGAGTCGCTTCGGTGGCAGGCCCAGGAAATCATCGACGAAGTGCTCTGCGGAAAGTCCCCCGGCAAAGAGCTGGCGAGGGCCCGGCTCCGCCGCTGCGTGGCCCGGCATCCTGGAGAACCCGAGCAGGCCCTGCTGGAGCAGCTGATGTTCAACCGGGACCTGCCCGTTTAAGGTATGCGCCGCGCGTATGCCGGGCGTGAGTGCACCTTTAGAGGGTAAGGCTGCGGTCCACGATCCGGCCGGCGGTTTCCCGAAGGCCTTCATTGTGGGCGCGCGTGAGTGCGCAGCCGATTGAAGGCGGTACTGATCATCGAAAACTAGCTCCTGGTCTTGGCCTGGGTGTGGCACGTCGGCCACGCGCGTCTTTGGGGAGTGCAGGCGTAACTGACACACGCCCGCACGCGGCTGCACCGGGATTATGGGCGCCGGGCAGCACAAAGGCCAAGGGTAAGACTGGAAGCCCTCAGAACGAGGTCGGAGCGTTCAGGAGCTCAACGGCACATTGTCGATCAGCCTCACAGGGCCAACCTTGGCCGCGATGATCGCCAGGGCCTCGCCACGGAACGGGGTCTCGCGGCAGTTCTCGGCCAACGGTTCCAGCGTGCGCTGGTCCACCACTTCGAAGTAGTCGAGTTCAACCAGCGGCTGCGAGGCCACCAGCGCCTGGGCGGACTCGAGATCCAGCGGCTCGTGGACGTTGGCGCGGTGCTTGAGGAGCCGGAGCGCCCGGGACAGCACCAAGGCGGCTTCCCGCTGTTCGTCGGACAGGAAGCGGTTGCGGCTGGACAGGGCCAGGCCGTCGGCCGAACGGACCGTGGGCACTCCCACGATGTCCACGGGAAAATTCAGGTCGGTAACCATGCGCCGGACCAGGGCCAGCTGCTGGGCATCCTTCTGGCCGAAGTACGCGCGGTACGCCGGCAGCGCCGCGCCGGAGGCACGGGGCGAACCGGAAACAAGGGCGCCCGACGGCGGCAGTCCAGCCCCGGGAATGCCGTAATGCAGCAGTTTGGCCACCACCGTGAGGGCGCCGTCGAAATGGCCGGGCCGGGAGGCGCCTTCCCACTTCTCCCCCAGAGGGCCGGCGGTCACCCGAACCAATGGCTCACCGCCGGGGTACACCTCCTCCACGGACGGCGCGAAAGCCAGGTCCACGCCTTCGGCCTCCAACAGGGCGAGGTCGGCGTCCAGCGTGCGCGGGTAGCGGTCCAGGTCCACGGCGTCGCCGAACTGCAGCGGATTCACAAAGATGGACGCCACCACCACATCGTTCTGTTCGACGGCGGTGCGCGCCAGCTGGGCATGCCCCTCGTGCAGGGCGCCCATCGTCGGCACCAGCCCCTGCGACGAGCCGGGCTTGTTCATCAGCAGTCGGGCGCTCTCGGAGCGCAGTTCGGCCGCCGTCGTCACCAGGTTGATGGGCATCTTCAGTCTTCCTTGGGCTCAAGGGCCTGGCGCAGCCCGTCCAGCTGGTCCGCCTTCAGCAGCCCGCGGCTTTCGGCGCGGCGTGCCGTGGACCGGGCCATGGCCAGGTAAGCCTCCAGCACATCGCCGTGGGCGCCGGCGTCGTACTCCCGCAACGCCTCGGCGTGGGCGGCCACTGTACCGACGTCGCCCCGTGCCACCGGTCCGGTCAGCGCCGATTCACCTGAGGCGAGGGCGTTCTCCAGCGTGGCCCGCAGCAGGGGACCCAGCATCCGTTCCGGCGAGTCCACGCCGACGTCGCGGAGCAGCTGGGAAGCTTGCGCCACCAGCGTGACCATGTGGTTGGAACCGTGCGCGAGGGCAGCGTGGTACAGGGTCCGGTCCCCCTCGGCGATGGCCACGGGTTCGGCACCCATTTCCACCACCAGTGCCTGCGCGATAGGCAGCATGGCCGCGTCCGCGGTGACGCCGAACGTGCAGTCCAGGAGCCGGGTGAGGTCCAGGCTCATGCCTGTAAAAGTCATGGCCGGGTGCAAGGCCAGCGGGATGGACCCGGCCGCCCGCACGGGATGCAGGACGCCGACGCCAAACCGGCCCGATGTGTGGGCCACCAGCTGCCCGGGCTGCCAGGCTCCGAGCTTGGCCAGCCCGTCCACGAGCCCGGCCAGGGCGTCATCCGGTACGGCGAGGAGCACCAGTTCCGAACGCTCCACGATGTCCGGGATCTCCAGGACTGGCACTCCGGGAAGCAGTGCTTCCGCACGTTCGAGGCTAGCGTCAGACACCGCAGAGACCCCGACGACGGCGTGTTCCGCCGAGCGGAGTGCCGCACCGAGCACGGCGCCCACCTTGCCGGCGCCAATGATTCCGACGCCCAGGCGTCCCGGCTTAGCCATGCTGCTGGCCTTCCTGTTGTTTGGCGGTGTCAGGGGTTGGCGCAGGCTCAACAGCCTGAGTCGCCGGTGTTTCGTCGGGCCCAACGGCCGGGGTTGCCGGCGCCACCTGGGCCAGCCACTGTTCACTCGTCTGGCGTTTGCGGGCCAGCCTGGCGCGGGAGGACTGTTCGTCGAAAAGGGTCCTGGCTTCCCCGACCCCGGCTTGGATCAGGCGGGGCGAGACCGGGCCGGCCGTGGTATGCAGCACGAGGTCGGCCACACCGAACCTCCTGGCCAGCGGGCCCTGGTGCAGGGCCAGGGACTGGGTGCGCTGGTGCGGCACCACCACCAGCTGCCGCCACCAGCGACCGGAGCGGATCAGGAGGGCGGTTGCTGTGGCGGTGTATCCGTTACGGCGCCACCCCAGCGGCGCCAGGAGGCGGGCCCGCTGCGGGGTGGTGACAAAGCCACCGCCGGAATCCAGTCCCGCGATCCCGGCATTGAAGACCCTTCCGGGCTCCGAGGTCCCGGGGTCCGGGAGCACCAGCGACAGCATGCTCATCACGTCGGCCAGCTTTCCCACGGGCAGCAGCGTAGTGCGGGAGGCCGTCTCGCCATTGCTTCCCGCAGCACCGTACCCGGCCACATTGACCTGGATCCGGTACCAGCCGAAGATCCGCCAGAGCGGCGGCTGGGCCACCCTCAGCGCCTGGATCCTGCCGGGCGGAAGGGTCTGGGCCTGCGTGTCCAGGAGTCCGTACCGCAGCCGGATTCCGTCCGGGGAAATGGCGGCGGTGAAGTTGTAGCCCTTGTTGAAGGAGCCCCAGTAGCTCGCGGCAAGGCCCAAAGCGGCGGGAATCAGGTAGAAGTAGAACCCGCGGTTGTCGGTCACCGCAGAGAGGATCACGGATGCGACACCGCCCAGCACCACAAAGAAACTCTGCTCGCTGAGCAGCAGCTAACCGACCAGGCGCGACGGCGGCACGGACAGCACCGGATACTCCGGCGCCTCGGGCGCGGCCTCCTCCGGCCGCTCCGGGTCCTGGACCACACCGGCGGCCCGGGCGAGGATGGTGGCGCGGAGCTGCCGGGCGTCGTCCATCCGGAGGTAGGCGAGGCGCACCGCTGACTCGCCGGCGTCGGCGACCTCGAACTTGAGCTCGGCCAGGCCAAAGATCCTTGCCAGCAAGGGCTGCACAATGTCGATGGCCTGGACGCGGTCCAGCCGGGCCTGCCGTTGCTGCCGGAAGAGGAAACCGGTGTTGACCCGGACGTAGCCGCCGGCAACCTGGTACCGGGTGAAATACCAGGTCAGGATGAAGCCAAGGACCGCAATCAGCAGCACCGTGCCGCCGCCTGCCAGCAGCCACGGAATCCGGCCGGCGAAGCCCTCTTCCAAAAGGGGCCTGCCCTGCAGCATCCGTTCAAAGAAGTCGCGGCCGAAGAAGAAGCCGATGGCGGCCAGGGCCACCCAGCCGCGGACAAAAGGCGACGCCGGATGCACGCGCAGCCACTCGCCGTCGTGCGTTCCCGGTGCAGGCACGGCAGGCGCAGGCATAGCGGGCGCAGGCGCGGCGTCAGCATTCCCCGGAAGTGGCGCCGATCCCGGCTCCGGGACGGGGCCGTCAGCGGTCACAGCCCAGCCAGCCTGGCTTCGCCGCGGGCGGACAGCTGCTCGCGAAGGCGCGCACCTTCGGCCGCCGGCAGCCCGGGGATCTGCGCGTTGGTTCCCGGTGAGGCGGTGTGCAGCTTGAGCGTGCACAGGCCGAGCCCGCGCTCCACGGGGCCCACCCCTATGTCCACGTACTGCATCCGCCCGTACGGCACCACCATGGTGCGCTGGAAGAAGATGCCACCCCGGATCAGGAGGTCGTCGTCCCGCTCCGCGTAACCGATGGCGCGTACCTGTCGCGGAATCAGCAGCAGCCGCCAGACGGCCAGGACCAGGGCGGCAGCGGGCACGAGGATGGCCAGCCACAGCGGCGGCCACCCCCACCACCCGAGAGTCACAAAGACCAGCGGCAGGCACAGCACAAGCACCATGATGAGGTTCCCGATGGCCCATTCCACCAGCCGGACCGTCACGTATTTGGGCGACACCCGCTGCCAGGTGATGCCCGGCGGATCAATCGCCTCGGTACGCATACTCGCCTTCCCCTGCGGCTTCACCGCGCGGGCTCCGGCCGCGCTGGCCCTCGCCCGGCGTTTCGGTGTCCTCCGGCGGAATCTTGCAAAAGCGCTCCACTATGAGGCCCACCACGATCATCACAAGGCCGCCGGCGGCCTGGGCAAGCGCCAGCCAGGTGATGCCCTGGTCACTGCGCAGGCTCCAGACCCGCAGCTGGTCCAGGAAGATCCCGGCGTGCCAGCCCAGCAGGACCGTGCCGGCGTAGGCGCAGGCCTGGGCAAGGACCAGGGTCCGGGCGGCCAGGAGCGGGTCGAGCACAGTTTTCTTCTTGGTAGCGTCCCGGTTGCTGTTGCGCCACCGCAGGATCCGGATGCCGAGGATCAGGGTGATGGCCACGATCACGCCCATGGTGGCCAGGGCCGTGACGGGCAGGACCGGGGTGGCCATGCTGTACCGGTTGGTCAGGACGGTGGCGGCCCAGCCGGCGACGGCCAGGATCAGGCCGATCAGCAGCAGGCGCAGGGGGTTGATCGGTTTCATGGCCTACTCAACCGCCCCGGCGGTGGGAATGCCGTCGAAGTCGCCGAAGCCGTCGAACGGGGCGAGGTCGTCAAAGTCGGAGGCGCGGACAGCCAGGGCGCTGATCCGTTCACCGTTCAGCGTGGCGGCGGGGTCGATCAGGGACCACGGGTACAGCACAAAAGCGCGTTCGGCGGCGCGGGGATGCGGCAGGGTAAGGTCCGGGTCGTCGCTGGTGAAGTCGCCATAGGTGATGATGTCGACGTCGAGCGTGCGCGGCCCCCAGCGCACCTCACGGACGCGGTGGTGCTTGTTCTCCACGGACTGGCAGTGCTCCAGGAGCTTGGCCGGGGACAGGGTGGTTTCCACGGTGATGACCATGTTCAGGAAGTCCGGCTGGCCGGCTGGGCCCCCCACCGCCTTGGTCTGCACCACCGGAGAGACAGCCAGCAGGCGGACTTCCGGCGGATCCACGAGGTCAGCGACGGCCCCGGACAGGGTGTCGTTCCGTTCGCCCAGGTTGCTGCCGAGGGCAAGGACCACCTTGGTGTAGCCGGTGGTCATTTCCGCTCCCGGTACACGCTGACGGACACGTCGCCGAAGGGAACTTCGATGGGCGCCTTGGGTTTGTGGACGGTGATCTCCACGGCGTGGAGCCGGTATTCGCTGAGCAGGTCCTCGGCAATCCGCACGGCCAGGGCCTCGATCAGGTTCAACGGCTCGCCGGTGATCCAGCCGGTGATGCGCTCTGCCACCTCGCCGTAGTGCGCGGTGTCCCGGACATCATCCGAGGCGGCAGCGGGTGAAAAGTCGAGGTGCAGCACGGCGTCCACCACAAAGGGCTGGCCGTCGCGGCGTTCGAAATCAAACACGCCATGATGGCCGACGGCGGTGACACCGCTCAGCGTAATCCTGTCCATGGGTCCCCCGGCCCTAGTGTGCGGCGCGGGCAGCAGCCAAGCGCGAGGCAACCTTGACGGCGTCAAGGCTGGGGCCGACGTCGTGCACGCGGACCGCCCAGGCCCCGCGGAACGCGCTGATGGCGGTGATGGCCGCAGTGGCGGCGTCCCGCTCTTCGGGGGCGGCGGACTTTCCCGCCACCGTGAGCAGCGTGCCCAGGAAGCGCTTGCGGGAAGCGCCCACCAGGATTTTGTGGCCCAGGCTGTCCAGCTGGTCCAGGTGCTGCAGGAGCTCCCAGTTCTGGGCATCGTTCTTGGCGAAGCCCAGGCCCGGGTCCACAATGATCTGGTCCTGGCTGACTCCGGCTGCGTAGAGCTTGTCCCGCACTCCGGCGAGTTCGGCGACCACTTCGCGGGCAACGTCCTTGTACTCGGCCAGCGAATTCATGGTGCGGGCGTCGCCACGGCGGTGGGTCAGCACGTAGGGCACTTTGGAAGCTGCCACGAGCTCGGCCATTTCCGGCTCCATGGTAAGTCCCGAAATGTCGTTGATGATGGCTGCGCCGGCTTCCACCGCGGCAGCTGCCGTGGAGGCATGCGTGGTGTCGATGCTGACCAGCGCACCGGCCTTGACCAGGGCTTCGATCACGGGGATCACGCGCCGCTGTTCCTCTTCCGGGCTGACGTCCTCGGCACCGGGACGGGTCGACTCACCGCCGACGTCGATGATGTCAGCTCCGGCGTAGAACATCCGGAGGCCGGCGGCGATGGCGGTGTCCGCCGTCGCGTGCTTGCCGCCGTCGCTGAAGGAGTCCGGCGTGACGTTCAGGATGCCCATGACCAGGGTGCGGTCGGTGGGCAGGTCTGCAAACTTCGCGGCCGGACGCGGTTTGCGCAGGATGGGCAGCGGAGATGTTGCCGGCCCGGTTCCCGGGGCTGCAGCTAGTGAGTCCATGGTCTGATACTTACCTTCCGAGGATGAGGCTCATGGCTTCGGCGCGGGTGGCCGGGTCATGGAGCTGCCCGCGTACCGCACTGGTGACGGTTTTCGCTCCGGGCTTGCGGACACCGCGCATGGACATGCACATGTGTTCGCATTCAACCACGACGATCGCGCCGCGGGGTTTGAGGTGGCTGACCATTGCTTCAACGATCTGGGTAGTGAGCCGCTCCTGCACCTGGGGGCGGAGGGCGTAGATGTCCACCAGCCGCGCCAGCTTGCTGAGCCCGGTCACCTTTCCGTCATGCGAGGGAATGTAGCCCACGTGAGCCACTCCGTGGAACGGCACGAGGTGGTGTTCGCACGTGGAATAGAACGGGATGTCCTTGACCAGGACCAGTTCTTCGTGGTCCAGGTCGAACTTTGTGGAGAGGATATCCGCGGGATCGTGGTGCAACCCTGCGAACACCTCGGCATAGGCCTTGGCCACCCGTTTCGGGGTGTCCTGCAGCCCGCCACGGTCCGGGTCCTCGCCGATGGCCAGCAGGATCTCGCGGACGGCAGCTTCGATCCGCGGCCGGTCCACTTTCTCGTGCTTTTTGTGGTGGTGGCCGTCCTCCGCCGGGTGTCCGGCGGAGGAGTGGATGTCGTCGTCGTCGAAGTGATTCACAGAAGAAAGCTTAGCCGCGGACGCCGTCAGGGCCCGAGTCGGGGACGCCGCCCCGGAACGTTGCGTCCTCCGGAACACCCTGCGGGTGCGGGGGCTGCGCGTCCAGCGGCTCCTCGAGGCGGGCCTGCTTGGCTTCCTCCTGGGCTTCGCGCTCAGCCTTCTCCTGGCGGGACTCGACAGGGCCTGCCTGCTGGACCGGGCGGGTCTCCTTGGACAGCCAGACTTCGCGGAAGTCACGCTTGCGGATGTCGGCGAAGATGTCGGCGATCTCGGCCTGGTTGAGGGTTTCGCGTTCCAGGAGTTCGAGGGCCAACTGGTCCAGGACGTCGCGGTTTTCGGTGAGGATGGCGTAGGCCTCGTCGTGCGCCTGGTCGATGAGGCGGCGAACTTCCTCGTCCACCACGTAGGCGATCTGGTCGGAGTAGTTGCGCTCGTGCCCGGCGTCGCGGCCAAGGAACGGCTCGCCGCCGCCCTGGCCGAGGCGGACAGCACCCACCCGTTCGCTCATCCCGTACTCGGTGACCATCTTGCGGGCCGTCGCGGTGGCCTTCTCGATATCATTCGATGCTCCCGTGGACGGATCGTGGAAGACGATTTCCTCGGCCACCCGGCCGCCCATGGCGTAGGCCATCTGGTCCAGGAGCTCGTTGCGGGTGACGGAGTATTTATCGTTGTCCGGCACCACCATGGTGTAACCCAGGGCGCGGCCGCGGGGAAGGATGGTGATCTTGGTGACCGGCGAGGAGTTGCGCAGCGCCGCGGCCACCAGGGCGTGTCCGCCTTCGTGGTAGGCGGTGATCTTGCGTTCGTGCTCCTTCATGACGCGGCTGCGCTTCTGCGGGCCGGCCATGACGCGGTCAATGGCCTCGTCCAGGGCGCGGTCATCGATGAGGTTGGCGTTGGAGCGGGCCGTGAGCAGCGCAGCTTCGTTGAGCACATTGGCGAGGTCGGCACCGGTGTAGCCGGGGGTTTTCTTCGCCACGGCCTTGAGGTCCACTCCCGGGGCCATCGGCTTTCCCTTGGCGTGCACCTGCAGGATCTGGTCGCGGCCGATCAGGTCCGGGGCGTCCACAGAAATCTGGCGGTCAAAACGGCCGGGACGCAACAGTGCCGGGTCCAGGACATCGGGACGGTTGGTGGCGGCGATCAGGATGACGTTGGTCTTGACGTCGAAGCCGTCCATTTCAACCAGCAGCTGGTTGAGGGTCTGCTCGCGTTCGTCATTGCCGCCGCCGATGCCGGCGCCGCGGTGGCGGCCCACTGCGTCGATTTCGTCAACGAAGATGATGGCGGGAGAGTTGGCCTTGGCCTGCTCGAAGAGTTCGCGGACGCGGGACGCGCCCACACCGACAAACATTTCAACGAAGTCCGAGCCGGAGATGGAGAAGAAAGGCACGCCGGCTTCGCCCGCAACGGCCCGGGCCAGGAGGGTCTTGCCGGTTCCGGGAGCGCCGTAGAGCAGCACGCCCTTGGGGATCTTGGCCCCCACTGCCTGGAACTTTGCCGGCTCCTGCAGGAACTCCTTGATTTCCTGGAGTTCCTCAACAGCCTCGTCCGCACCGGCGACGTCAACAAAAGTCACTTGCGGCATGTCCTTGTTGACCATCTTGGCCTTGGACTTGCCGAATTGCATGATCTTGGAGCCGCCGCCCTGCATGCGGGTCATCAGGAACCAGAACAGCGCACCGAGGAGGATGACGGGGATCAGGAGCGAGAGCAGGCCGGAGAACCAGTTGCTTTCGATCGGCTGGTCCGTGTAACCGCTGGCGGGTTTGGCATCGGTGACGGCCTTGACCACGTCCACCGCTCGGGCGTCGACGAAGAAGAACTGGACGCTCTTGCCCTTGTCCTGCCCGTCGAGCTGCAGGTTTTCCTTGAGCACCAGGTCCACGCGGTTTTCGCCGTCGAAGATCTTCGCCTGCTCAACCTGGCTGTCTGCCAGCAGTTCCAGGCCCTTGTCCGTGTCGATCCGGGCGGCACCGCCGGGGGCCAGCGTTGCAAAGGCCACAAGGAGCATGCCGATCACAACAACGATCCAGCTGCCCGGGCCCTTGAAGAAACTCTTAGCTTTCATCTGTTCGGGGAGTCGCCCCGTCCCTCCTGGTAGTGCTGCACGGCGAATGGTCTGCGCGCGTGTGGTGCTGCGTCAGCTTCTAGCTATACACCGTTCGGAGTAAATCACGCACGGTATGGCGCAAAAGTTCCCTGTGGGCGTAGTGGTCAGCACCGGGGCGCCGCGACGGATCCGCGCGTGACCAGCGGGCAGTCCAGAACCGTGGGATGCGGGGCGAGACCGGCGAGATCGGCGTTGCCCTCGATGGCGTCAATCAGTGTGCCTGTGGCCCAGGCGCCCATCTCGTAGTGCGGCAGGGCAACCGTGGTGAGGCCCGGATGGAGGTTGCCGGCGATGAGTTCCTGATCATCGAAGCCCACGATTGACAGATCAGCGGGGATGGAAAGCCCCAGCTCGGCCGCGGCCTGGTAGGCGCCCATGGCCATCCTGTCGTTGTAGCAAAAGATGCCCGTGGGAGGGTTGCTGACCCGCAGCATGCTGCGTGCCGCCTCGTAGCCGCCCTGCACTTCGGACGGTCCGGTGTGGACCGGGGCGGCGCCGCCGTCGAACCCTGCCTCGGACAGGGCGTTCCGGAACCCCCGGAGGCGGCCGTGGCTGGAAGGAACATCATCCGTGTTATTGAGAAAGCCGAGGCGGGTGTGCCCTGCGGCCAGCAGTGCCGTGACCGCCGTCCTGGCTCCGGCTTCTTCGTCGGGGACAACGGCGGCGATGGTTGCCCCGCTGCTGACCGCATCAACCAGTACCGCCGGCACGTTAGCGAGATTGCCGGGTACATCCAGGATGCGGTGGTACATGGTGGCGTACAGGATGCCGTCCACCCGCCGCTCCAGAAGCGTCTCAACGTCACCCTCGACCGGGTCTCGCTGCTGATCCGCGCGTACGAGACATCATTCAGCACGTGCGAGACGGTGGTGACGGACACTCCGGCGGCGACTGCGACGTCCTTGATGCCAATGTTCTTGTTGCTCAACTTCTCTCCCCCCGACCGCTTAAATGCAGCGAGATGGCATTTCACGGCAGTGTTCCGTTGGTGCGACTGCCGTGAAATGCCATCTCGGCGAGAGTGGTTACTCGTAAACGTGCGGGGCGAGCGTGCCCACGAAGTCCAGGTTGCGGTACTTCTCGGCGTAGTCCAGGCCGTAGCCCACTACGAACTCGTTGGTGATGTCGTAGCCGACGTACTTGACGTCGATCTCCACCTTGGCGGCTGTGGGCTTGCGGAAGGCGGTGCAGATCTCCACGGAAGCGGTGCCGCGGGATTCCAGGTTTGTCTTGAGCCAGGACAGGGTCAGACCGGAAC
>JBKKDH010000162.1:0-3045 GCA_046708445.1 Arthrobacter sp. | reverse complement strand
GCGGAGGTTCCGGCTGTCAGGGTGGCCGCGGCGACTGCTGCCATGGCCAGGGCGCGCTTCATCTTCATGTCTGCTCCAAATGCGTGATAGGGGGTGCCCGGTGGCCGGGCGCGATCAAACGTAGGCGCCCGGGATGGCAAGACAGACAACGGCAGGTGTCGAGAGGGTGAAGCATGCGACCCGGGCCAGGGACACCACTAACCGACCTGCCTCATCCCTCCGCCCGGCCGGAGCGGACAGGGGGGACAGGGCGGGCACGAACTTGAGATTGGGTTGAGCAATGAGATCGGCCACGCAGGGTCACTCAAGGTCGACCGACTGGCAAACGCACAGCCTTTGATGCTCTGGATCAACGGCAGCCGGCATGACTTCAGCACTGATGAGGCGTTCGATCACGTCGTAGGCGTGGCCGCCGGCGACATCTCGTTGGAGGACAGCGCGGTGATGACTGCCTCGCGTCTCGTGAAACGCTAACCACAGGAATACTGTCGACAGGTGCTGGTGATCCGCGATGCGCTCACCGCTGGCAGCCGTGCGTGCACTGTACGTATCTGCAGCCCTCGGCCGGCCAGGTCTCGTTGACGACATCCTGGCGGGCATATACGAGAACCTAGAGGTCCGGACCGGAAGCAATGAACTGGCCGACGTTCCAGCCTAGGAGCCTCCGGCCGCTGGTGGCCGAGACAAACTGCCCCAACCTCCCGCCCGAGTCTGCCGCCCAGCCTGTTCAGCGCGGTCGTGCCGTTACCGCCGCCACGGTGTGCGCCGGGGCCACCAGCCTGGGACGTTGCGCCGGTAGTTAAGATACTGGTCGCCGTACGTGCTGGTGAGGCTCGGTTCCTCGTAGCCTTTCACGAACGCGACGACGCTGGCGAGCGTGATCGCGGCGTAGAGCACGAGCAACCAGCTGCCGAACAGCAGTGCCTGGCCGAGGATGATGGTCAGCACGGCGAGGTACATCGGATTGCGCACGAATCGGTAGACCCCCGTTACAACGAGAGTCTGCGTAGGAGCGACCGGAGCAGGCGTTCCTCGGTGCAGGGCGAACAGGGAGAAGGCATGCAGGAGGAATGCCACCCCGGTAGCGATCGCGATCCAGGCGATCGGCACGAGAACCCAGGCCGAGCCGCCCCAGCTGTGCCACCGCCAGCCGGAGATGAGCCACGGGATGAGGCCCGCGACGACACCGGGCGCGAGGAAGAGGAAGACGATCGTCCCGATCCACGCGCGTACATGCGGGGCTGCCTGAGCCATGTGCGTCAGGCTAGCCGTATTCCTCCAACCGCGCGAGACTCCTCGTCCGTGAATGGGCGACATGGCCTGATCTGTTCTGGCCCGTGGTTGCCGGAAATCGCCAGTCAGGAAGCCTGCGGATGGGGGCTTTCATCGTTCAACGACGGCGGCGAGGAGGTTCTCGCCGCCGTCCTTAAGCAAGATTGTGTGGGCACCGCAGGAGCAGCGGGAGTACGTGAGGGTTCCGGTTGATGTGGCGTGCCGGGAGAGGGTTTGCCAGATATGTTCATGCATAAAAACCAGCATCCGGTAATGGGTTGATGCCATTCAACCATTACACTTTGGGTGTGGGATACAGCCATGAAAATCAGGTGGGAGCCCAACTGGCGGCTGCCCTGGTAAACGCCCAGGCAGGAGACGACCTGGAGGCCGTGCTGCGGGATTTCAGCATTCGGGATCCACGGCTGGACGCTGTTCCGGAGCAGGGCCTGCGCGCGTGGGCAGTCGAACTGGCGTCGGCATTCGCGGCCCAAACCGTTGATGAGCGATGCCGCTCCATCAACGCGCTCCTCGATCGCTCCGCGGGGAGGATTTCGCTGACGACCCATGACAACTCTCGTCCTCATCTGCATCTCTTCCCCGAGGGTGACGACATCCTGTCCCGGGTCAAGGCAGTCACGGCCGGCGGCCTCGCACTGTTCATCGCCTGGAGCGGCGGGATCCGGATCGGCACCTGCGCCCGGCCGGCCTGCGTCAGGGCGTTCATCGACAACTCCAAGGCCGGCAGGCAGCGCTACTGCAGCGCCCGCTGCGGAAACACCGACGCAGTCGCCCGGCACCGGCATGCCGCCAATAAGCCCTCCCGGAACGCAGCCAGAGCGTGAAATTCGCCGCAGCTTATGCAGGAGACTGTGCTATTCACGGCGTTCGCGGGTCTGCCCGAAAGGGACGTCGCGGCTGACCGCTACGGTGTAACTGCTGTAGCCGTGTTGAGTGACCAGGATCCCGTGGCGGCCTTCCTGCATGGCGTGTTCGCGGACCATCTCCACGGCGGTATTGAGGTCGTTTTCAACGGTGCGGGGGTCATAGGCGGTGATTTCCAGAACGAGGTCAGAGTGGCGCTTGATCATCGGGGTCTCTTTCTTGGGGGGAGTAATTGCCTGAGGGCTTGGCAGGCGCACGCCTCCAGGGGAAATTCGAGGGAGGCTGAAGGCTGTGGTTCGAGAGGGGTGCCCTGCATGCTTTGATGGGGCGGTGGCCGGAGAATGCCGGCGGTCTGGATCGGCGGAAGGATTCCTGCGGATCTGTAGTCAGTCTGGGGGATCAGCGTCCCGGTGCGCAAGACGAATCACGGAAAATCTTTCAGCGGACTATCGTGACCAGCTGGACACGGGATCACGACGCCGAACCGGCGGTCGGTGGTAGACGCGACAGGGATGAGCACAGACACGACGGACGCAGCCGCGTACTTCCGGTCCAAGCTGCGGTTCGGGATCGACGTCATGGACGTGGCCGCCGGCCTTCCGTCGGGCGGATTCGTGCTGGTTGGCACCCGACGGACGGCATGCCGATTATCCTGTCCGCCTTCGTGATCAGTGCCGGTTTGCGCATCGCCAAGGCTCCACCACCCCTTTCGCTATGCCATTCTTCGGTTGGTTCCGCCAAGTGGGAATCAGGCGCCGGTGTTGCCCTGCCCGTGCCTGGTTTCGATGACGTCGTGGACTTCGAGGGCCATCGAGATGCGTGTGAGGTCGGCAACGCGTGATAGGTCAAGTGCGAGGAGAGCCTGGATCTGTCGGCGGGCTTCGACGA
>JBKKDH010000161.1:0-4801 GCA_046708445.1 Arthrobacter sp. | reverse complement strand
TTTCTGCGTTGCTCACTAAACGGTGAACCTCTTCCTTAATTGATGCGCCACCCGTGGAGGTGGCCACATGGCACAACTGAATCGCGATGCTGAATATTCCGGGCGCCGGCAAACGAAGGAACTATCCGGGGACGGTGCAGAGCCAACACGACGCCATACCAGATTACCGTCTGCAGCCAGCAGAGCCGCGCCTGTTACCGCGGGAGTGACTCCGGGTAACTGGCGCGGCTCAACCGCGGCGATGGACGCGCGAACTACTGGATCTTGATTTCGGCAAGACGGATGCCGTAGCCGTAACGCGTCTTGGGAGCGGCCAGCTTCGGCAAGGACTTGATGGACACAATGACGTACTGGGCCTGGACAGGCTCAGCAAGGGGCATGGTCAGATCAGTGGAGGTGAAGCTGTTGGTCCCCACCTGCTTCGCGCCATCCAGCGACGGTCGGTCGTTCGTAAACACGCTGATGTTACCGCCGGATGCTCCCAGTTGGGTCAACGTGATGGAGGAGATAGTGGCCTGGCTCTTCAGCTTGATGAAAAGCGGCACTCCGTCAGGGGCGAGCCCGCCCCATCCTTCAGTGGCAAACTCCATGTCTGACCAGTAACTGGCGGCATTGCCGTCAAACGCTTTCACCAGGTCCACGTCGTAGGTGGCGGCAAAGTCGAAATTACCCTGGCGGGTAATGCCCTCGATGGCAGGGGGTGCAGTTGGCGCGGAAGTCGCCGACGGGCTGGCCGTAGCGGAGGCCGACGGAGTGGTGCTCGAGCCAGTGGCTGTGGTGTTCGCCTGCGGATCCGACTGGAACAGGCTCCCCAGATTGGTCACGGCGAACACCAGGCCAACAATGAGGACCACCGCGAGCAGGCCTCCGACCAGCCAGCGCATGGACCGGGGCTCGCGCTCAGGCTCGTCGTCGTTGTCGTAATAGGTCTCAGGTTCGTCTGCGGGGGCGGATGAGGTTACCGCCCCTGCGGGCGCAGCAGAATGGGCAAAGGCAGGGAACTTTCCAGAGGAACGGTCCGCTTGGCGGGACGCTGCGGGTTCTGCCGGCTCATCGTGGGCGGCTTCCCGATGGTCCGCACCATAGCCGTAGTCCTCTTCGTTCCACAGCGAGACCTTGGGCGAGGCAGTGCCGGTGCTCTCCCCGGAACCGGACGTCCCGGCAGCCGGTACATTGTGCTGCCGGCCGTTAGCCTGGAGCGGCTGCGGGGCGGTGGCATGCTGGGACGCGGCTCCGGCAGCCGCAACGCCAGCGGCAGCGCCGGCAGCCGCTCCCGCTGCAGGGGACGACACCGGCCGGGCGGGCGGCTTGGGCGGAACCACCGGCTGGTTGCCCCGGTAGGGGTCAACCTGCTTTGGGTGGTCGTCCGAATACTTGATGTAGCCAGCGTCGACGTTCTCTTCGTCGTCGTACGGTTCCGGTTCGTGTGACCGTGCTTGGCCAAAGATTTCACTGCCGAGCGTATCGGTGAAGAAAGGTTCGACGTACGGCGGGTTGGAGGCCACGACAAGGTCCAACAGATCAGCTGCGGATGTGTGGTTGGTGATGAGGTACGTGGCTGCTTCGGTGACACCCAGGTCAAGGACCTGGACAGTGCCGGGCCGTTCACCGGTGGCAACTTCACGGGCGCTCTGGGCAACCTGCTCGGTATTTTCCGGGCCGGCGACCAGAATGCTGACCGGGCGGTTAAGAACCTGGTCCACCCCGTCCAGCACCAGATCATGGTCGTGTGAGGTCAATACCGTGGCTGTGACCTTGTAGCGGCCGCCGAGTACTGATCCAACATCGATCGGGTGGGACACGTGTTCCTCCTAGACTGTCCGGGAAATTGCCGGCTTGTGGGTGGTGCCACTGCCGTTCCAGGCCTGCCGGCGGGCCGGCTGGCGCTTGACTGCAACAACCCTTGTTCACTTTCGATCCTAGCCGATGGGCTGTGGCGGCCGGTGGAGACAGGCAGCTGAAAACCCCGGCTCTATCGCTTTTTCCGTGGCCGTCGCGGCTTGAAATGTGGGTTCTGCCCAGCTGGCCCTTGGAAGGTCCGTCGGCCGGGCAACGGGATCTCGTCCCGCAGCAGGCCGCGCCTGGCCGTGCCGGGCACGTCCTCCGCCGGCAGGTATCCGCCGGATCCATTGCCGGAGTCTGCGGGAGGCACGGGGCCTGGAGCGCGCTCCCTCGAGGGCTCCGGTACCGGCCCTGCCCGGAAGGAGACCGCATCAAACTCGCCGGAAATCCGGGGAATCAGACCGGTGTCCACCGAGACGGTGGCGCGTTCCGGCGTCGTACCTACCGGCGCCGGACGTTCCGATCCAGGGGCAGCTCCCCCGGAACCGGACGTCGGCGGCGTCCCCGGGCCGGAGTCTGTGGGGCCGGCGGGGCCGGACCGCCCAAGCCGTCCCAGCAGCGGGCGGAGCAAGTCGCGGAGCTCCGACACGTGGAAAATCTTCAGCAGGAAGAGGTAGGCCACCAGCATCACTGGCCCCACCACAATGACGGTCACCAGGGCCGCGAGCCGGTCGCTCCAGGCAAAGCCGTCCGGGCTATAGCTGCCCATGAGCCACAGGGCACCGGCGCCGGCGATTGCCGAACCGAGTCCGGCATACCCCATGCGGATGTAGGAGTTGGCAACACGTGGCCCGTCCAGGTGGCCCAGGAGCCGGCGCAGGAAGTAGGCGCTGATCACCACCGAGAGGATGTTGCCCACCATGTACAGGATGGCGATGGCGTAGATGATTTGGCCCACCGGCAGGAACTGGATGGCGAACGCACCGGCGACGTAGACCACGGCCAGCAGGAGCTGGATATGGAACGGCGTCCGCGCATCCTCGTTGGCGTAGAAAACCCGGGACATCATGAAGTTGGCACTCATGAACGGCGTGCTCAGGGCCAGGATGGTCAGCGTCTGCGCCAGCATCACGCCGTCCTGCTTGTCGCCGCCCGAGAAGAACATGCCCAGGGGCCCGGCCAGTGCAAACAGGGCAAGAGCACCGAAGACCGTGGCCACGGCCATGGTGCGGAGCCCATGGGACAGGGCATCACGGAGTTCGGCCTTGTTGCCGTCCTGCGAGGCACGGGTCATCCGGTTAAAGAGGACTGTCGCCAGGGACAGCGCAATGATGGAGTGCGGCAGCAGGTAGAGCTGGCTGGCCACTTCCAACACGGCGTTTCCGGGCAGGAAATCGGCGGCGGGATCGCCCTCGCGCTCCAGGCGGAGGCGCTCGGCACCCGGGATGGTCGCAATCCGCATGACATAGAGGAATGCAAGCTGACCGACGGCGGCAGTCAGTAGCGTCCAGACGCTCAGCTTTGCTGCCTGGCCGAGTCCCACTCCGCGCCAGCCGAACCGGGGTCGGAGGCCCAGCTTGAGACGGAAGACCGGGATGAGCAGGATGGCGGTCTGGGCCACGACGCCGATGGTGGAGAAGCCGGCCACCAGCAACGTCTGCGATGGCCCCCAGTTGTCCAAGGTGTGCGGATTGATCTCGTTGGCGCCGTAAATCCAGATGAACATCCCCAGGCCGCCGATGGCCACGACGTTGTTCAGGATGGGCGCCCACATGGCCGGGCCGAAGGCGCCGTTGGCGTTGAGTACCTGTGTGAGGAGTGCGTAGAGTCCGTAGAAGAAGATCTGTGGGAGACACCAGAAGGCGAACGCGATGGCTAGCGATTTTTGCTGGGGCGAATATCCCTGGGTGGTCAGGTCGATGATCACGGGCGCCGCCAGCGTGACCAGGGCGGTGAGGCCCAGGAGCAGGAGGACGGCAAGGGTGAGGAGGCGGCTGATGTAGTCCGCTCCCCTGTCCGGCGCCTTGCTGGCCTTGATGATCTGCGGGACCAGCACGGCATTGAACACGCCGCCGGCCACCAGCAGGAAGATCAGGTTGGGCAGGTTGTTGGCGTTGATGAAGGTGTCATTGACCGTGGAGCTCAGCCCCAGGGCAGCCCCCAG
The DNA here is from genome assembly GCA_046708445.1 of Arthrobacter sp. Lineage (GTDB taxonomy): Bacteria > Actinomycetota > Actinomycetes > Actinomycetales > Micrococcaceae > Arthrobacter. The sequence continues at coordinate 855 of JBKKDH010000161.1, read as the reverse complement.
CATCCACGTCTTGCCGAAGCCCAGGAACCGCGAAACGAGCGTTCCGGCGGCCATGATGGCGCTGGAACGGGTTTCGCCGGGCTGGGCCGCGTTTGGCTGGGTTTCACCGGCGCCGCGCGCTTTGTCGGAAGGAAAGTTGATAGCTGACATCGACTTCATCGTCTCACCCGGACGCCGATAATGCCGCAACGCAGTTGGCAACCGCGGCCGTGGGGCGCGAGCCATGGATTACTCAAAGATGTTCGGGCAGGACTTCCCGCGCGAGGTCGGCGATGCGCCGTTCGTTGGGAAAGGAGAGCTTCCGTGCGAGTTCCTGGATGGGCACCCAGGCGACGTCCACGGCTTCCTGGTCGGGATCGTTCTCGATGGTGAGTTCTCCGCCGGTGGCGCGCAGCAGGTAGTGGTGCACGGTCTTGTGCACGCGATGTCCGCTGACCGTGAACCAGTAGTCGATGCTGCCCAGCGGCGCCAGGATGTCGCCTTCGATGCCAGTTTCCTCGGCAATTTCGCGGACTGCTGCCTCTTCGTTGTTTTCTTTGCCCTCCGGGTGCCCCTTGGGCAGGCACCATTCCAGCCGTCCGCCCCTGTTAAGGCGGGCGATGATCGCAACCTTCAGGTCGCCGTCGGAGGTGTCCACCACTACCCCGCCGGCGCTGATTTCCTCCACAGTGGGGAGCGAGGCCGGTGCCGAGTGCTGGGCGGGCGCGACATGGGCACCGATTGCCGATGGCAACGGTGGGTTTGTCCTCCTGCCGGGAGCGCTCGGTACGGGATGGGCCATGAAGTCCACTCTAACGACTCTTGCCCGTTCCTGATGACCGGAACATGACATCAGGATGGACTGCGTATGACGTA
>JBKKDH010000160.1:0-18573 GCA_046708445.1 Arthrobacter sp. | reverse complement strand
CCGTGACGCGCCGGGGCAACAGGCCTGTGAGTTCTGCCAGGGGGACGCGAAAACAGGGCCGTCCGCCGACCGGAGGACCTTGAGCAGGGCCAACAGCGAATCCGGGTCCGGGGAGTGCGTGCCGAAGAACTTCCGCAGGCCCAGGTCCTCGGCACGGTAGTGCAGGACAGCAACGGCAGGCTCGCCGTCCCGCCCGGAACGCCCGACCTCCTAGTAGAAAGCATCGAGCGATTCGGGGATGTCGGCGCGGATGACGAACCGTACGTTGGGCTTGTCGATCCCCATCCCGAATGCGGTGGTGGCCACCACCGTGTCCAGCCGGTCGTCCATGAACAGCCCGAGGATTCGCTCGCGGTCCGCGTGCAGGTGGACGGCTGCGACCTGGTAGATGGCGGACTTGCCATAACCGGAGGGCATCACGGCGAGGACGTCACGGCCGTCAGCCAGTGCGGCCATGCCCGTGAGTTGGCCGTCGCGCAATCGCGGCAACGAAAAAGCAGGGGTGGCAAGCGCGCGCAGCGCAGGATTCTCGGGCACGAAGCAGCTCCGGAAGGTGGGTCCTGCGGCCGCTTGCTTCAGCCGTGGTGACCAGCCGACGCGAGGTGGCCGTCGTCGTCGTCCGTGCTTGTACTAGAGCCCTTTGTCGCCCGGCACTGAACCGGCCGCCGTCCTTGACTTCCACCGTCCCCTGAACAACTGTGGAAAGTGACCGTTCCGCTGATGCAGCCGGCGCGTTTTCGGTCTCCGCAGGAACAAGGAGAATGCAGCGTGACGCGCAGAAACCCCAAGGTGGAAGAGGCCGACGAGTCTGACATCGAAGTCAGCGGGCATCCTAAAACGTGGGCTGCGGGCGTCCCCGGCGTGTACCACTCGATGCAGCCTGCCTTGAAGCACATGGGTGCGGGCCGGGCAGCGAAGACGCTGCTGGCGCTGAACCAGAAAGACGGCTTCGACTGCATGAGCTGCGCCTGGCCGGACCCCGGGCACCGCAAAACCTTTGAATTCTGCGAGAACGGCGCCAAGGCCGTCACATGGGAAGCGCCGCCCGTGGTGATCGGGTCCGGCTTCTGGGCGGAGCACCCGGTCAGCGAACTCCGCAAACGGTCCGAATACTGGCTGGGGATTCAGGGCCGCCTCACGGAACCCGTCCATAAGCCCGCGGGCGAGGACCACTACCGCCCCGTTAGCTGGGAGCAGGCGTTCACCATCGTCGCGGACAAGCTCAAGGGCCTCGGGAACCCGGACCAGGCCACGTTCTACACCAGTGGCCGGACCTCGAACGAGGCGGCGTTCCTCTACCAGCTGTTCGTCCGCGCCTACGGCACCAACAACCTGCCGGACTGCTCCAACATGTGCCACGAATCCTCGGGCTGGGCGATGGGCCAGACCATCGGCATCGGCAAAGCCACCATTTCCTACGATGACTTCGCCAAGGCGGACCTGATCATCATCATGGGCCAGAATCCGGGGACCAACCACCCGCGGATGCTCACCGCGCTGGAGGAAGCCAAGGAGGCCGGGGCCAGCATCGTCGCGGTGAACCCGCTGCCGGAGGCCGGGCTGATGCGTTACAAGAACCCGCAGAAGGTCAAGGGCATCGTGGGACGCGGCACCGATTTGGCAGACCAGTTCATGCAGGTCCGGATCGGCGGCGACATGGCCTTGCTGCAGGCTGTTTCGAAGCGTGTGCTGGACGCCGAGGCCGCGGCCCCGGGCACTATTCTGGACCATCAGTTTCTGCAGGAGCACTGCGAAGGGCTGGAGGAACTGCGGGCCCACCTCGCCGGGCTTGACGAAGCCGCGGTCCTTGAGGCCACCGGGCTCCGGACCGAGGAGATCGACGAGCTCGCCGACCGATACCTCCGGGCCGACAAGGTCATTATCACCTGGGCCATGGGCATCACGCAGCACAAAAAGGGCGTAGCCACCATCAAGGAGATCATCAACCTGCTGCTGCTCCGCGGCAACATTGGCAAGCCCGGCGCCGGCGCCTCGCCTATCCGTGGCCACAGCAATGTCCAGGGCGACCGGACCATGGGCATCTGGGAGCAGATGCCACCGGCCTTCCTGGACTCGCTGGGCAAGGAATTCGGCTTCGATCCGCCCCGCATACACGGCGTGGACGCCGTCGAAACCATCCGGCAAATGCGCGACGGCGGCATCCGGGTTTTTGTGGGCCTGGGCGGCAACTTCGTGGGAGCCATTTCGGACACACATGCCGCCTTCGCGGCGATGGAAAACACCGAGCTTTCGGTGCAGATTTCCACCAAGCTCAACCGTTCGCACACGGTCACCGGCGCCGAAGCGCTGATCCTGCCCACCCTGGGCCGCACTGAGATCGACATCCAGGACACCGGGCCGCAGTTCGTCTCGGTGGAGGACACCGTCTGCGCCGTGCACGCCTCGCACGGAACGGTGGACCCCGTGGCGCCGGGGCTGCTCTCCGAGGTGGCCATCATCAGCAGGCTGGCCCGGCACGTGCTGGGGGACTCGGTCCACGCCGACTGGGCAGGTTTCGAAAAGGACTACGACCTCATCCGCGACCACATCTCCCACGTGGTGGTGGGCTGTGAGGACTACAACCGTAAAATCCGGCAGGAAGGCGGCTTTGTGTTGCCCAACGGGCCGCGGGACTCGCGGACGTTCAACACGCCCACCGGCAAGGCCATGCTGACGGTCAACGAACTGGAGCTCGTGGAGCGGCCCGCCGGGACGCTGATCCTGCAAAGCATGCGCTCCCACGACCAGTTCAACACCACCATCTACGGCCACAACGACCGCTACCGGGGCATCCGGAAAGGCCGCGAAGTGGTGTTCGTCAGCCCCGAGGACCTGGCCGAACTGGGCCTCAGCGACGGGCAGCACGTAGACATCCACGGCGTTTACCGGGACAACGTGGAGCGGGTGCTGCGGAACTTCCGGGTGGTGTCGTACCCCACTGCCCGCGGCTGCGCGGCCGCGTACTATCCCGAAGCCAATGTCCTGGTGCCGCTGGAGAGTGTGGCCGAGGGCAGCCAGACGCCGGTATCCAAGGCGGTCATCGTGAGGCTGCAACCGGTGCCCCTGCTGGTTGAGGAACCGACCGCGGCGGGCTAAGAGCAGGGCAGCCGTCCATGAAGGCGAGCCACAAACGAGGTCTTCGATCGTCGCCACGTGCGCTCTGGCACAGGCGGGCAGACCGGCGTAGCGTCAATTTGGGACCGATGAAACCGGCGATCGCGCTCGGTATGTCCAGCCATGGGCCAGGGCCGCTGGTGGAGACCGGCTTTCGCTATTGCGCGGTGTCCGCCCAGCCCATGGCTGCCGGGCCGCCGTCGTGGCCGTCCTCGCACAGCCGGAACGCGACGTCGGCCGCCTGGGCAACGGCCGCGGAAGACGCTTCTTTGGACCCGGCGCTGCCGTTGCCGGCGGCGAGCCCTGCCGCGTAGCCCACCAGGAACGTGGTCACCGGGGCCGCGGCGTGGATCACCGAGCCGGCGGACTTCCGCGCCAGATCAAGAAGGAGCTCCTGGTCCACGTCCAGGTCCAGGATCTGCAGCGCCTGGGCCAGCCGGTGGGTCCACTGGTCCAGAACCACCGCTTCGTCGTCGTTGACGGCCATGTTCTCTCCTAAGGTTTCCTGTTTCGCGAAATTGTGGGCGGCAGGGGAGTCCTGGCCCAATGCCCACGACACTACAAGGCCCGGCCGGCTTAGTCACTGGGCTGCCCGCGGCGTCCTTGACACTCCCCTCAGCCCTGAGGAATATCGGAGGTGCCGGTGCTGCTGGCTGTCTCTTGGGAGTCCAGCTGTTGACCGGCGCCCTTGAAGGGACATGGGATGCGAGCAGCCGTTCATGCTTTCGGGTCCTCCCGCCTTGCGTCCGCCCTGGCTGGGGCCGTGCTGGTGGCCTCCCTCGCAGGCTGCACCGGCGCCCCCGATCCGCCTGAGCAGCAATCGCCGACCGCTCAAGCCCCGACAGCGACGGCGACTGCCCCAGCGGAGCCAGCCTTCGCCGGCGTGCTGAAAAAGTACAGCGAAGACATGCGGGCCGGGGGAGCCACCGCCGTCATCATCCAGCTGAAGTCGCGGGTGGGGGAATGGTCCTCGGCCGACGGCGTCCGAAACTTGGAGACCCGGGAACCTGTGCAGTTGACCGACCGGACCCATGTTGGTGATATCACCATGACCATGGTGGCGGTGTCGGTCCTGAAGCTGGTGGAGGAGGGGGAAATCGAGCTGGATGACGCCATCCAGGAGTACCTGCCGGACTTCGAAAGCATTATCAAGCCACCCGGTCCCATCACCATTCGCAGCCTCCTCAGCCACCGGTCCGGGATGCCCCACTACTGGGACGCCCTGCGTGAAACGGGCAATGCAGGGGACAAGCGCATGAGCCATGAGGAGCGGCTGGCTGCCGCTGCTACCGCCCGCTGGACCGGAGGGTCAGGCAGCCTTTACAGCTACTCCAACACCAACTACTCGGCCCTAGCCCTCCTCGTGGAGAAGCTCCGGGGCCAGGACATTGGAGCGGTCATCCGCGCAGACAACGTTGAGCTGCTGGGGCTCCAGGACACCCTTATGACCGGTGACGAGCCTGGCCCGCGGCAGATGATCCACGGCTATACACAATCGGAAAGCGGCGAGCTGGTGGACAACGCGCTCAGTCCGTTCCACAGCGGTTCCCCCGACACTGGGTTGATTTCCACTGTCCCTGAACTCAACGCGTATTTCGCTGCCCTGCAGAAAGGGACCCTGGTGACGCGCCAAACGTTGGAAGAGATGCACCATCCCAAATATGAAGAGTTCGGCCTTGGCCTGGTCAGGCGGTACGACTCCTGCTCCAACAACGACTACTTCGGCCACGTAGGGGTAGTGCGGGGATATGCAGCGCTGGCGCTCATCAGCGCCGACGGATCCCGCCAGGTGGCCATGGCGGTGGCACGCGCTCCCAAGCCGGACCTGATTGGCTTCGATGACCCGCAGTCGGTTGCGATGGCCGAAGCGGCAGTGGATGCGCTCAACCTGGCCTGTTAGGCGGCGATGAAATAACAGTGCGCGTACCGAGGTTAGGCTGTAGCAGAAACCGAACCGAGGAGACTTCGTGAATGACGCCACCATCCGCCACAACCCTGACCGCGAACGCTTTGAAGTGTTGGTGGCCGGAAATGTGATCGGCAAGGCGGCCTACAAGGATTACGACGGCGGCAGCTCACCGCAGCGGGTTTTCTACCACACGGTGATCAATGAGGAATACGGCGGCCAGGGGCTTGCGGGCAAGCTCGCCACGGTGGCGCTGGATGAGACAGTCGCCGCCGGCTTCCGGATCGTGCCGGTGTGCCCGTTCATCAAGAAATTCATCACCAAGAATCCTGGCTATGCCAGCGCTACCGCACCAATTGCTCCGGCGCACCTGGAATTTTTGAACGCCGCCCTGGCGCCGCGGGCCCGCGCGTAGGTGCACTGAAAGGGCCCGGACAGTGGCCGCCGGCACGGCCGGCGGCCTCTGTCAGGCCAGGCGGGCGTTGACCGCAGCGGGCGAGAAGACCTGGTTCACCAGCAGTGAGGACATTCCCCGGATTGCTGCGTCTTCGCCCAGCGCCGCCAACCGGACGTCGAGGTGGCGTGTGGCACGCGGGAGTGACATGGGATAAAGCGTCTCGCGGATGCCGCCGATCAACGAGGACGACGCGAGATCGCCCGCGATCAGCAGGACTGCCGGATTGAGCAGGCACACCACGGTGGCCATTACCTCACCAAGCCGCCGGCCGGCGTCGTGCGTCAGGCGCATCGTGTCCACGTTGCCGGCCAACAGCTGCTGGCGCACATCACGCCCGGAAGACGCTTCGATGCCCATCTCCGAGAGCTTGCGCGCAATCGCGCCTCCGCTGGCTCCGGCGGCCAGGCAGCCAAACGAGCCGCACTGGCACTGAAGCTCCGCGAAGGCAGGGTGGCGGACGTGCCCAATGTCACCGGCACCGCCGTCGACGCCCTGGTAGACCTGGCCGTCGATGACCAGCCCCGTGCCGATGCCGGTGGACACCTTCACCAGGCACAGGGAGGTGACGCCGGCAAAGCCTGTGCTGTATTCGCCAACCGCCATGGCATCGGCGTCGTTCTCCACCAGGACCGGGACCGGGAACGTGTCCTGGATGAACTCGACAATGGGGTAGGCGTCCCAACCGGGCATGATGGGCGGCTGGCTTGGCCGCAACGTGTGGGGGTCTACCGGTCCGGGGATGGAGATGCCCATACCTGACACCTTCGCCATCGGCGTGTTGGACCTCTGGAGAAGCAGCAGTCCGGCTTCCGTAATGGCGTGCAGGACCTTCTCGGGGCCGTCGTCGACCGCGATGTCCAGGTGCTCGTCGGCGATGATCGCGCCGCTGAGGTCCGTGAGCGCCACCCGGCTGGAGGTGGTCTCAACCGATGCCGAGACAGTGCAGGAATGCTGGAGGTTGAAGGCCAGGTCCGTCGGCCGGCGGCCGCCGGAAGGCCGTGCAGTGCCGGCTTCGCGGATCAGTTCAGCCTTGAGCAGTGCATCCACGCGTTGGGCCACCGTCATGCGGGACATGCCCGTTTCTTCCTGGATGTCCCCGCGGGTCCGGGCCATGCCCGACCGGATCAGGTGAAGGACGTCCCCTGGTCCCACGTACATCTGCGGCTCCTACGGTTGAAAAGGCACTCTTGACATCCTAGGCGCTCGGGGAGCGCAGAGGGCAGAACATGCATCCGCTCGTGTCGATTTACTCTGCAGCTAATGCTAGACAACTAGGCAACATTTGGATAGCCTTTAGGCACAAGTCCCGGGATTGTGACTGCGCTCACGGTCGGGAGGTTTTCCAGCACCTCTTCCGCTGGCTTGGCCAAAGTGGTCCGGGGTCGGTGGAACCGGGGAGCGAAGCGCGAATCCGCGGGGCCGCTGAAGGCGCCGCCAAAGACAGGAGCATCAAAGTGATGAGAACCAGAAGCCGGTCCAGCATGGCCGTCTTGGCCGCTGCATCGTTGACTGTGGCAATGCTGGCGGCCTGCACGCCCAACGAAGGCACGGATGACGGCTCAAGCCCCGACGCCAGTGCCCAGGCCATCACGGTCTGGACGGCGGATACCCTCCCGGACCGCGTGGCCAAGACAGAGGCGATCATCGACAAGTTCACGGCAGCCACCGGCGTCGAAGTTGAGCTCGTGGGCGTGCCGGAAGACCAGTTCAACCAGGTCCTGACGTCCTCGGCGGCCGCCGGTGACCTCCCGGACGTGATCGGTTCCATCTCGCTGGCCCAGGTCCGAACCCTGGCTGCCAACGACCTGGTGGATGCCGACATCAACAAGGCAATCGTTGAAAGCCTGGACGAAAGCACGTTCTCCGAGCGGGCGCTGGAACTCACCCGCGACGGCGACCAGCAGCTCTCCGTGCCTGACTCCTCGTGGCAGCAGCTCCTCTACTACCGCAAGGACCTCTTCGACAAGGCCGGCATCGCGGCTCCGAAGACCTATGACGACATCAAGGCCGCGGCGCAGAAGCTCGACACCCCCCAGCTGGCCGGGATCGCGGCCGCCAACAAGCCCGGCGAGGCCTTCACGCAGCAGACCTTCGAGCACATTGCCCAGGGCAACGGCTGCGAGATGGTCAACGACCAGGGTGACATCACCTTTGACAGCCCAGAATGCGTCGGCGCCCTGGAGTTCTACCGCGACATGCTGAAGGACTACTCGGTTCCGGGTGCCCAGGACGTGGACACGGTCCGTGCATCCTACTTCGCCGGCCAGGCGGCCATGGCGATCTGGTCAACGTTCCTCCTGGACGAGATGGCCGGCCTGCGCAATGATGCCAAGCCCACCTGCACCGAGTGCGTGGCCGACCAGACCTTCCTGGCGAAGAACACCGGCGTAGTGACCGGCATCCAGGGACCCGACGGTGACCAGCCGGCCCAGTTCGGTGAAGTGGTGTCCTGGACCGTCACCAAGGACTCCGCCTCGGAGTCGGCCCGCAAATTCGTGGAGTACTTCATGACCGATGGCTACGTCGACTGGCTGTCCATCGCTCCCGAGGGCCGTCTCCCGGTCAGGGCAGGCACGGCGGACAACCCCACCGAGTACGCGGACAAGTGGAAGACCATGCCTGCCGGTGTGGACAAGAAGGAGCCCCTGGGCAACTTCTACTCCCAGGACGTTCTGTCCGTGCTGGAACAGGGCCCGGATGAGCTCAAGCGCTGGGGCATTACCCAGGGCCAGGGCGACCTTGTGGGCGCGGCCTTGGGCGAGCTGCCCATCGCCAAGGCCGTCAGCGACGTCACCTCCGGCGGAGTGGATCCCGAAACCGCAGCCAAGCAGGCCGCGGAATCCCTTCGCTCCATCCAGGGCTCACTGAAGTGAGTTCGGTCAAAAAGGACGTTCCTGCAGGACCGGCGGCATCAGCCGCCGGCCTGCGGGGGCGCCGCAAGCTTTCCCCCATGGCAAAGGAGGAGCAGCGGGCGGGCCTGACCTTGCTCTCGCCCACGCTCGTCCTGGTTTTAGTCATGGTGGTCCTACCGATCCTGTGGACGTTGGTGCTTGCGTTCCAGCGGGTCCGGATCCTGAATATCCGGACGGCCGGAATCTTCGGCCCGTACACCCTGGCCAACTTCGACAACGTGTTCTCGAGCAGCTTTTTTACCTCGCTCGGAACGACACTCGCCTACTCCATCTTCGGCACCGCCGGCGCGATCATCCTGGGGCTGATTGCGGCCCTGGCACTCCGGAAGCCCTTCAAGGGCAGGACCCTGATCCGGGCTTCCATGCTGATCCCGTACGTGTCACCCATCGTGGCCGTGACCTTTACGTGGACCACCATGCTGGATCCGCAGTTTGGGCTCGTCAACTATTGGGGCAAGCGGCTGCTCGGCTGGGAAGAATCCATACCCTTCCTCAGCGAGAGGGCCAGGGAAGTGTCCTTCCTGGGCCTAAGCTTCGAGATCCCCACGGCCCTGATTGCCGTCATCGTGTTCGAAATGTGGCGGTCCTTCCCGTTCGCCTTCCTGTTCCTGACCGCCCGGATCAACGCTATTCCGGAGAGCCTGGAGGAAGCCGCACGCGTAGACGGTGCCACCCCCATCCAGCGCTTCTTCCACATCATCCTGCCGCAGCTGCTGCCCACCATCGCGATGCTGTCCGTGCTGCGCTTCATCTGGACGTTCAACAGCTTCGATGACATCTACCTGCTCACCGGCGGTGGCGGCGGCACCGAAGTGGTGGCCGTGACCGTGTTCAACTTCCTGACAGCCCGCGGCGACATCGGTGCCGCATCTGCCCAGGCCCTGGTCCTGGCCCTCATCCTCGGCCTGATGGTGGGCATCTACATTAAATTCTTCGGCAAGAAAGAGGAGGTCTCCTGATGGCGGTTCCCGTCGAAACGAGACGCCCGGCCTCCCCGTCCCGGCCCCCGGAGGGTTCGCGCTGGACGCGGGACGTGATCGAAACCAAGGTCTTCGGTGTGCTGCGCTGGGTGGTGATCGTCGGCCTGGTGCTGGTGACGCTGTTCCCGTTCTATTACATGTTCGTCCTGTCCATCCGGCCCCTGGACGCGCTGCTGCGTGATCCCGGATCGCTGGTCATTCCGTTCGGCGAACTGGACTGGGGCTCCTACCGGAGCATCCTGACGCCGCAGGAAGACGGCGGCCAGGGCTTCCTGAAGTTCATGGGCAACTCGGCCATGGTGGCTCTCGGCACGGTGCTGATCTCGCTGCTGGTGGCCATTCCGGGTTCCTACGCCATCAGCCGGCTGAACTTCTTCGGCCGCCGCCAGGTCAGCGCACTGTTCCTCGCGGTGTACCTGTTCCCCAGCATCCTGCTGGCGATCCCGCTGTTCACGTTCTTCACCAGGCTGGGCCTTCGCGGCCAGCTCGTGGCGCTGCTCATCGTGTACGTGGCCCAGGTCATCCCTGTCACCATCTACATGCTGCGCAACTACTTCGACACCATCCCCACCAGCCTGGAGGAAGCCGCGGCCCTGGACGGCTGCAGCAGGCTGGGCGTGCTGCGCCGGATCAGCCTGCCGCTGGCCATGCCGGCCATCATTTCCAACGGCCTGTTCGTGTTCATGATCGCGTGGAACGAATTCCTCTTCGCCCTGCTGTTCCTGGTCAACACCCGGAACAGCTGGACCGTCTCGCTGGGCCTGTCCCAGCTGGCCGGCAGCATTGAGGTGCCCACCACCGTCCTGATGGCCGGCTCGGTCATCCTCACGCTGCCCATCATCATCATCTTCTTTGCCGCTGAGCGGCTCCTGACCGAAGGCCTGACGGCAGGCGCGGAGAAAGGGTGATGGCGGCCGATCCGGCCGCGGGACCGGAAACATCGCGGACACCAACGCCGGACGCCGGCCCGACTGCCTCGGTGCGCGCCCTTATGGACGCGCACTGGCGCCCAGAGCAGGGCTACTCCGTGCCCAACCCGGGCACCTACCCGCACCTGTGGCTGTGGGACTCCTGCTTCCACGCCATCATCTGGGCCAAGCTGGGCGACAGCCGTGCGCTCCAGGAGCTCGACGCCGTCCTGGCCGGGCAGCTGGACGACGGCATGGTGCCGCACATGCGCTACGGCGGCGCCGGCCCGGACACCTGGCTGGGCCCGCTCACCGGGACGTCGTCGCTGACGCAGCCGCCCATGTTCGGGCACGCTGTCAGGGTGCTGTCCGTCGCCGGCATTCCCCTTTCAGGGGAAACGCTGGCCAAGGCCCGGGCCGGGCTGGACTGGCTGTGGGAGAACAGGCGGACACCTGAGGGGCTCATCTATGTGGTCCATCCGTGGGAAGCCGGCAACGACCACGCCCCGCGCTGGGATGACTGGGGCGCCCCGGGCCGGACCAGGGATGGCTACAGCCGCCCGGCCCGTACGGCGTGGAACAAAGCACGCATGAACGAGGTCTCCTTCTCTGACGACGGCGCCGCCAACTGGTCCACCAGCTTCGTGGCCTGCCCCGCGGCGTTCAACGCCTACACCGCGTTCAACCTCCGCGAACTCGCTGCCGTCACCGGCGATGCGACGCTCGAGTCGCGGGCCACCGAACTCGCCGCCGCCATGGACGAACACCTGTGGGACGACGACGAGCAGCTCTGGTCCGACCTCGCCGTGGTGGGCGGGGGACCGTCGGTCCGGGCTCCCATCAGCGACGGCGTGATGGGCGCCCTGGTCACCGCGGACAAAGCCAAGGCGAGGGCGGCCCTGAAGCAGCTTGAGGATCCCGCCCGGTTTGGCGCGGAGTTCGGGCCCGCCAATGTGGCCCGCGAGCACCCCTCCTACGATCCCGACACGTACTGGCGCGGACCCGCGTGGCCGCCGCTGAACTACCTCTTCCAGCAGGCCTACAAGAGACTGGGCATGGAGCAGGAAAGTGCCGCGCTCGCGGACCTCACGGCCAAAGGCGCCACCACCAGCGGCTGGGCGGAGTACTGGAATCCCGACAACGGGCGCGGCCTGGGCGCCGTTCCCCAAAGCTGGGCCGGCCTTGTTATTGCCATGCAGCCTTAGCAGCCCGGATGGCGGCGCGGGCCAGGCAGCTGTGGCCCGCGTCGTTGGGGTGGACCGTGTCTTCGTCCAGCATGGTGACGGCGTTCCAGCCGGCGGCCTCGGCAACCACCACCTGCGGAAACTCCGCGGCAACCCGCCGCAGCTCCGCGTTGTAGGTCGCAACCAGGGCGTGGGAACCCTGATTGTGTGGGGCGTGCAGGCTGAAATCCAGCAGGGGCGGCTGTGCGAGGGCCACCACCAGCGTGTCCGGGGCTGCGTGGCTGAAAGCGGCAAGGACGGTCCGGAGCGCGGCGGTGTACTGCTCAAGGGACGACGCCGCGTCCCCACCCAGGCGGAGATCGTTCAGTCCCGTCATCAGCAGGAACAGGGCGGCCGGCGGGGGAGGCGTGTCCCGGACCAGTGCCGCCGTCCCGGTGCTGCTGGAGCCGCCCACGCCGCGGTTGTCCAGCTCCAGGCCCAGCCGGGCGGCCACCCGCGCGGCCAGGCAGGAGGCCGGCCCGGACGCGCCGTCGCCGTCCACCCACGAGTGTCCATAAGAAACCATCCTCCGCCGCATTGCGGCACCTGCCCTTCGGTCACAGCCCGCCCGAGCGGGCCAGTGCAATGCTGGTAACGTTATCAAGAAACACTCCCGGATCGGAAGACCATGAGCCACACACCTCCCCTCTATGACAAATTCCCCACCGTCACTGTCCCGGGCAGCCCGCGGACGTGGACGGGGCGGGATGCCTGGCAGGAGATTGCTGGCGCCGGTCGGACCATTGTGGTGGACGCCTACCCCGGGGTGAAGCTGGACGAACTCCTGGCATTCATCGGCGAAGCGCTGCCGGGCCACCGCATCATGAACGTGGAAGATCTCGCTGCCCGGCCCACCGCGGAGATCGACTCCTTGATCGCTGCCAACCTCACGGACGACCGCGTCTTCGGGGTCATGAGCCACCACACCCTCGCCGACTTTTACGACGCCGAAAGGCTGGCTGACCTCGGACGCCAGGTGGCGGCGTCGGACGTTCCGGCTGTCCTGGTGGGCTGGGGAGCGGCGCTGGTGCCGCTGCCCGAGCGCACCCTGGTGCTGGCCGAAATGGCGCGCTGGGAGCTGCAGCAGCGCCAGCGTGCCGGCGCCCCCAACTGGCGCTGCCACAACACCAACGAGGACAACCTGCGCAAGTACAAGCGGAGCTTCTTTGTGGAGTGGCGCGTGGCGGACCGGCACAAACGGCAGCTGTTTCCCGCCGTCGACTATGTTTTGGACACCAACCGCAGCGTCTCCGAGGCCAAGCTGATCACCGGCGATACGTTCCACCGGGGAATGGCCGCTGCGGCCGCCGCACCGTTCCGGGTGGTTCCGTTCTTTGACCCCGGGGTGTGGGGCGGGCAGTGGATGAAGAAGGTCATCGGCCTGGACGCCGAAGCGGACAACTACGCCTGGTGCTTCGACTGCGTGCCGGAGGAGAACAGCATCCTGCTGGACGTCGGCGGAGAGATCGTGGAGCTGCCGTCCGTCGACGTGGTCTTCACCCAGCCGTCCGCGCTCCTCGGCCCGCAGACGTACGCGCGATTTGGCGCAGAGTTCCCCATCCGCTTCGACTTCCTGGACACCATGGGCGGCGGCAACCTGTCCCTGCAGGTCCACCCGCTGACGGACTACATCCAGGACCGCTTCGGCATGCACTACACGCAGGATGAGAGCTACTACATCCTGGACTGCGCCGACGATGCCGTGGTCTACCTCGGCCTCAAGACCGGCACGGACCCGGAGGCCATGGTGACGGCGCTGAAAGAAGCGTCCGACGGCGGCACCCACTTCCCGGCGGAGGATTACGTTAACGCCTTCCCGGCCAAAAAGCACGACCACTTCTCCATCCCCGCAGGGACCGTGCACTGTTCGGGGGCCAACTCGATGGTGTTGGAGATCTCCGCGACGCCGTACATCTTCACGTTCAAGATGTGGGACTGGGACCGCGTGGGCCTGGACGGCCGGCCGCGTCCCATCCACGTGGCCCATGCCAGCCGGAACATCCAGTGGGACCGCAACACCGAGTGGGCGCGCGAACAACTCCTGGACCAGGTGGAGCAGCTGGGCTCCGGGCCGGGCTGGACCGAGGAGCGCACGGGCCTGCACGAACTTGAATTCATCGAGGTCAGGCGGCACTGGTTCACCGATGCGGTGGAACACAACACCAACGGAACCGTGAACGTCCTGAACCTCGTCGAGGGCGCGCAGGCTGTGGTGGAATGCCCTGACGGAGCGTTCGAGCCGTTTGTGGTGAGCTACGCCGAAACGTTTATCATCCCGGCCGCCGTTGGCCGTTACACGATCCGCCCGCATGGCCCCGGGGTGGGACAGCAGCTGGCCACCGTGAAAGCGTCGGTGCGGGGGACGGAGACGACATTGCCCGCCAGGGTCGTGGCCAACGGAGTTGTGAACTAAGCGCCTTTGGCGACTTGCCCAGCCAAATAGGCGGCGCCCACAAGGCCGGCCTCTTCGGAGCGCTCCGCCCTCCGGAGGGGCAACGCTGCCAGGCCGGGTACAACGGCTGCCAGCCCTTTTCGGATGGCGGGCTCCACAATGTCCCAGGAGCCCGCCATCGAGCCGCCCACTATCAGGACCTCGGTGGCGAACTTCTCAAGGTACGGCGCGGCCGCCTCGCCGACTGCCGAGAACGCATGTTCCAGGACCATGGCGGCCACGGCATCGCCGGCACGGGCTGCCTCGGCGATGTCGCGGACATCCGGAGTCCGGGCGTCAGGATCTTCGGTGGTGGCAGCGGGGACACTAGCGGAACCGGCGGCGCCGGAGGAACCGGATGTGCCAGCGGCTTCCGCATAGGCCCGCCGGATCGCCCGGCGGGACACGGTGTCCTCGAGCGGCCGTCCCCCGTACTCCAGCAGGTAGCAGCTGCCGTCCGGCGGAACAACAGTCCCGGTTTTGACGGGAATCCCGTCGGCCAGGAAGGACGAACCCACCCCGGTGCCCAGCGTGATGCAGACGGCCCGCCGGCTGCGGCCCGCGGCACCGAGCGCCACCTCGCCGATCCCGAAAGCATCGGCGTCGTTCAGGAACGTGAACGCCTGGAGCGCTATGCCCAGCCGTTCGGCCAGCCCGGCACGGACGTCCACGTCCTGGAGCCCGTCGAATTTGCCCACGTGCTCGTAGCGGGCGATCCCGCTTGGGTAGTCGAATGGCCCGGGCAGGGCGACGCCCCAGTGGCCGTTGTGGCCGGCGCCGAGGGAGTTCGCGGCTGCCGCCAGGGCATCGAGGAGCTGGGCTGCGGGAGCATGCGAGTCAAGGTCACGGCGGACAACGCTGTCCGCCGCCACGGTCCAAGCGCCAGCCGCGTGCCGGACCAGCGCCGCCGTGACATGGGTGCCACCAATTTCCAGTACCGGGGTGGGCAGTTCAAGTTCATTCACGTGCTCTCTCCTGGCACTTGGTAACGTTGACACCGCCCGGCAGGAAGCCGCCGGGCGGATAGTCCGAACTGAAACCACGGGATGGCCATGGCTCGCAGCAATGCCTCTTCCGTCCCTACTGTCAGGGACGTCGCCGCGCTGGCCGGTGTCAGCCCGATGACCGTTTCCCGGACCATGTCCGGAGGCCTGAACGTGCGGCCGGAAGTTCAGGAACGGGTCCGGGAAGCTGTGGAAAAACTCGGCTACCGGCCTAACCAGAGCGCCCGCAACACGCGGCTCAGCAAACCCACGGGGCTGATCGGCGTCGCGGTCACCAACCTGGGCAACCCCTACTACGGCCAGTTCGCCCTTGGCGTCGAGGATGTTGCCGCCGCTCACGGACGGCACATCGTAGTGGGCAACAGCGGTGAAGATCCCGGCCGGGAAAGCAGCCTTCTCGCCGACTTTGTCGCGCGCCAGCTGGAGGGCGTGATCCTGGTGCCGGCCGGCAAGGGCGGAAACCCGTTGGGTGCACGGCAGTTGGGCGGCATTCCGCTGGTCCTCGCCACCCGGACCGTCGAGGGCCTGGAGTGCGACGCCGTCCTCGTGGACGACGCCAACGGCGCTGCGGCCGGAACAGCCGCCCTCCTGGCCGACGGTCATCGGCGTATCGCCTTCCTCGGGGACGTTGCGGGAATTTCCACCGCGCAGAGCCGCTTTGACGGCTTTACGCAGGCGCTTGCGGGGGCTGGCATCAGCCTGGATCCGGAGCTCCTGGTGGCTGTCCGGGAAACGGACGCCGCGGCCGGTGCCGTGCGGCGTCTGCTTGCCGGGCCGAATCCACCCACCGCTTTTTTCTCCGCCAACAACCGAACCACGGTAGGTGCCCTGCGGGCGATCTGCGAATGGCGCGCAGGCCTGTCGCCGCAGGCAGAGCCGCGGCCGGTCCCGGCGCTGGCAAGCTTCGACGACGTTGAGCTGGCCGACCTGCTGGGCATCCCGCTCACGGTGATGTCCCACGATGCCCGGGAGCTCGGGGCTGCGGCGGCACGCCTGCTGTTCGACCGGCTGGACGGAACAACGGCACCCGCCGAAGCTCCGGCGGCACCGCGCCTGGTCCTGATGCCCGTCACCGTACGGCGTTACTGAAGCCAGCGGTCTTGACGCTTTCGCCGTCACTGACGCAGGCGCCACTGAAGTCGCCGCCGCTGAATCCGGATTCTGCGGGCCACGCATCGTCAGCCGGTCTGCAGGATCTCGGCCACAGCCACCATGCGCCGCTCCCGGGCCGAAAGCGCCGCCGCTTCAACCAGCGCCTGGACATGCAGGGCCCGCTCCACATCCACGGTGACCGCGGTGCCCAGCCGGACGGCGTCGGCGAATTCCCGCCGCAGGGCCGGCCAGCATTCGGAGTGGTCCATCCCCTCGGTGGTGAAGTCCAGGCTTCCGGCGGCTGAATAGACGCTGATGGTGGTCCTTGCCTGGGGCAGCCGGACGGAGCCGGACAGGCACGCCTGGCCGGTGGCGAAGTCACTGTGGAACGTGGTCAGGGTGACGTAGTCCTTGCCGCCCTCGGCGCGCACGGCCTGGATCGGTCCGGCAGCGAGGTCCATCAGGTCCGGCAGCGAGGTCCATCAGGTCCAGCAGGTGGGGGCCGAGGTCATAGAGCGCGCCGAACTCATCGCGCCAGCTCTCGCCGGCCTTGCCGGCCAGGGAGCCGGTGTCCAGGAATCCGCCGTCCAGGAATCCGCCGTGGAGGTACGCGCCAGTGACGCCGAGCACGGCCGCTTCGCTTCGCAACTCCGTCGCGGCCGCGAGAAAGCTGCGCGTCCGCTGGTGGTAGCGCTTGGTAAGAACGACGGCGTTCGCCACCTTGTTGCGCCGCACGGCGTCCGCCACGGCTGCTGCCTGCTGCAGGGACGCTCCGAGCGGCTTCTCCAAGAGGAGGGCAAGCCCGGCATCGGCGGCGCGTGGGGCGAGTTCGGCCTGCACGGGCGGCGGCACGGCAAAGTCCACGGCCTCACAGGAAGCAAGAAGTTCCTCGAACGATTTGAAGGCACGCACTCCGTGCTTCCCGGCAAGCGCCTCGGCGGTGCCGCCGCTCGCGGACCAGATCCCGGCGAGTTCCGTCTCGGCACCCGCGTTGTGCAGAGGTGCGTGCATGGTGGCGGCCCATTGCCCGGCACCCACGAGGCCAACCCTGACGGGCGGATAGCTGGCAGGGGATTGCCCCGTGAAGGCGTCCGAATTCATGTGATGAACCTACTGCAGATTCTGCCTAACGTCTATACACAAGTTGGCTAGTGGTTGTGCTAATGTCGTTTGCATCACATTCGGTTGCATCAGTTCCAGATGCCCGCTCAGTCAACCTAAGGACCAATCCGAAGTGTCCCGCTTCCTCCGCATAGCAGCGCCCCGCAGCGTCGCCGTCATCGACCAGCCGTCCGTCCCGCTTGAAGCCGGCCAGGCGCGGGTCCGGACCATCTATTCCGGAATCTCGGCGGGCACCGAGCTCACGGCGTACCGCGGCACCAACCCGTACCTGACGTCCACCTGGGATGCGGAGTCACGGCTGTTCCAGCCCGGGCATGAGGCCCTTGGTTATCCGCTCGACGGCTGGGGATACTCCGAAGTTGGCGAAGTTGTGGAGCTGGCGCCGCCGGAAGGGCAACCGGCCGGAGCCGCCGGCAACGATGCACCCGTCCAGCTGGGGGACATCGTCTGGGGCATCTGGGGCCACCGCGACGAAGGCATCTTCGCGGCGGAGGCACTCCGCGGCCACGTGCTCCCCACTGGCATGGATCCGCTGGCCGGTGCTTTCGTGCGCGTCGGCGCCATCGCCCTGAGTTCCGTCCTGGCCGCCGACCTGGGGCCGGGCTCCACCGTTGCCATCTTCGGCCAGGGGGTCATCGGCCTGCTGGCCACCCGCTTTGCCGTCCTGAACGGGGCGAAGGTCATTGCCGTGGACGGTATCGACGCCCGCCGCAACCAAGCCCTGGAATGGGGAGCCGTCCACGCCCTTCCCCCAAGCCCCGGACTGGCAGGGGAGATCCGCAAAATCACCGGCGGTGCCGGCGTCGACGTGGCCATCGAGCTCAGCGGCAACTACCGCGCGCTGCACGAGGCCACCCGTGCCGTGGGCGCCGACGGCACCGTGATCGCCGCCGGTTTCTACCAGGGCGAGGCGGCCGGCGTCCGCTTCGGCGAAGAGTTCCACCACAACAGGGTGCAGCTCCTGGCCTCCCAGATCGGCTCCGTCCCCAACCGCCTCCGGTCCCGCTGGACCGTCCCGCGCCTGCAGCAGACCGTGGTGGACCACCTCGCCAACCGGCTGGTTGACGCGCCGTCCTTGGTCACCCACACCTTTCCGCTGGCGGATTCCGCCAAAGCCTATGAACTCCTGGACACGGACGCGGAGTCCGCGCTCCAGGTTGTATTGGAGTTCTCATGACCCTCATCACCGTCCAGGAACAGCACCTCCCCGGCAGCAGCCTCGAAGAAAAATTCGACCACGCCCTGGCCTGGGGCTTCGACGGCCTTGAATTGCGGTCCGCCGGCGAGTTGCAGTTCAGGGCCAGGCTGCCCGAACTGCTCCGGGCCAGGAACGCGGGCGTCGTGATGCCCACTGCCTGCGTGGAGATGTCCCACTTCGTGGGTGCCTTCGACGACGAACTGCGGAAGGACGCCGTCGTCCAGTT
>JBKKDH010000159.1:0-8668 GCA_046708445.1 Arthrobacter sp. | reverse complement strand
CGTGAAGCCCGCCGCCGCGGACACCGGGCCGACCGTGACCAGCTCAGTCGCGGTATGCGCAGAGAACCTGCTCACGAACGGTCCGGTGTCCGCCGCTGAACGGGTCCGGTTAATCGACATGCGTCCAAGTTAGGGATCCCCATGCGGGCTGCACCAAGCGCCAAATAGCCCCTCTGAAAAAGCCGCCATTTACCGCCGAAAGTCACAACTCATCGCCCCCAATCCGCCCCTGTAGCTAGGCGCCGATCTGGCGGACGAAGTGGTAGGCCACGACATACCCGGCGTACGCCAGCGGAATCATGTCCGTCTCCGCGTCAAAAGTTGACCCGTCCTTGCGCTTGCCGCGGAACCGGAAGGACACCGGATACTGCAGGCCGCCCACTTGGTGCTGGTAGTGCCAGACGTACAATGACCGACTCTCGTCCGCGATGAACGTGTCGGCGAAGTCGTCGACCTCCTGCCACTCGCGGACGTCGTACCCGAACATGTCGGCCAACCGCTGGTTGCAGACCTTGTGCTGTTCGTCGAGCCAAAGGTAAACGCCGTCAGGGCTTTGCTCGAAGACCGGTTTGAAATGCCCGGCCAGCTCTGCCAGTGCAGTCTCATGCGACACGGTCATCGTAAGGCTCCCTTTCACTTGCCACCACGCTAGGAGTGCGACTTTGCTGGGTCAAGCCCCGAGGGACTCCTGGGTCCCGAAAGCCCAAGGCCCCGGGTCGCCCAGGAATCACCAGAGCCGACATTTAGCGCCGTGAAATGCCGCCATTTATCGCTGCGATTCACAGGTTAGGGTTCAAACGCTGCGCGCCATAGCCTCTTCAGGACGTCATCATTGATCCACCAACGGCCTGCTCCAACAGCCCGAACGTTGAGAAGGGAGGTGGGTGGCATCAGACCCAGGGCACGGCCGCCGAGTGCTCTTGAAGTTGCTCAGCGTGGACTGCGAAACCGTCTAGACTTCAGCCGGGCTCCGGAGGAGTATCTCCTCCGGATGCCGGGTGATCGACACTTTCTGCCCGAGGGCCACCATAGACCATAGGGGTTGAAGGCGATGCGGTGGAGTTCCGACAAAAGCAATCACTCGTTCACCGGCAGCTCACTGCACCAGTCCTCCAAAACTCCACAGGCTTGGACCCTAGAGGCCTCAGGTTAATGACTTCTGACCTGAACTCGCAGGATCTCGTAGGGGCGTTTTGAATTCAAACAGTGGCAAGCCAAGGCCCGCCCCCCAATGTTGAGTGGCGCGCCTTGGCTTGCGGTCCAGCCTAGCGGATTGAGCAGTAGGCGCGAGTTCCACCAAGTACTCGCCGCCCGAAAAATTGGGTACCCACTACTCGGGCGCGAAAAGGGTGTGGACTGGCACTCTTTCAACAGCACGAAGCACGGGTCTCAGTGCAACAGGCGGTGGAAGTCAGTCCCGGACTGGGGCCGCGACTGACCCTCCGCAGGAGCCCCCCACACGGTGAAGTCTCGCTCACCGTGTGAGGGGCTCCACTATTGCTCAGGCATAGGTGATCTTGGCTTTCCTGGCTTCCAACTCCTGGATGAAAAGATCCGCCAGGTGCAGCCAATCGCTGGCTGATAACTCAAAGCACCAGTCGTTCAGGAACTTCTCCGGCGTGCACCCGAACGGTTCCGGGTTAATGCCTTCGGACCTGAAGAGCTTGAAGGGTGAGAGTGACCTGACAACCCGGAAGATCACCAACCGCGGCTGATTCTGGCTGCCGAATTGCACGTTGGGAAGCACTGCTGGCGACCGAACGGTCGGCCTCCATTCGTACCATGCCTTGAGGAATGGGCCTTCGAAGGCGATGTTGTCGGTGGGGAAACGCTTGACTTCTCTGACCGCGAGCCGCCAAGGAATCCGTTGGCCAGGGGCAACAGTTTTTGCCTCTTTTCCATGGAAGCTCAGCCTACAACTCTTGCGCGGAGCGGAGCCGGCGGGCACGCTTTGAGCACAGCACGGATCAAAGGCGCTCCGTGCAACATGGTGGAGGACAGTCCCGGAATGGGGGCCGGGCCTCAGTCCAACCCTTAAAAAGGGAGCCCTTCACACGGTGAATCTCGCTCAGCATGTGAAGGGCTCCCACTTTTATGCCGCTGCCCTGCCTTCCGGCCCCGATGGCTTCGCCTACACTCCTTCCATGACTGAGATTTGGGTTTGTAAGCTCTGCGACAGCCACGCGATAACGGCCCAGATTGCCAGCCATGGCATGCGTCCGGGTCGCCTGACCCCTCCCGAACCCGTGACGATGCCTGTCCGATGCAGCAACACTGCGTGCCGTTACGCAGATACCCGCCGGGTAACCCTCGGAGCCTTCAAGCGGAAGGAAAGCTGAAACTGATGAAATCGGACGCCATGTAACGACCATGCTGGCCGAATCCCAGGATGAGGATCAGATTATCGCCAGGGTCGCGGCCATGGATATCGGCAAGGCCGAACTCGTATGTTGTGTCCGGATCCCCGCGGACGGGAACCGGAAGAGACGGTTGCAGGAGGTGTCCACGCATTCGACGATGAGCCGTTCGTTGACCGGACTCGCTAAGCGTCTGGTGGATCTTCGGATCGAACGGGTGGTGATGGAAGCGACGTCCGATTACTGGAAGCCGGTCCTCGAGACGCACGGGCTCGAGCCATGGCTGGTCAACGCCCGGGACGTGGACCTGCCGAGGCGGGCGAAGACCGATGTCCTTGATTCGGTCTGGTTGCGCAAGGTCGCCGAACGGCAGATGATTCGGCCCAGCTTCGTTCCGCCCGCCCCGATCCGCCGGCTCCGGGACCTGACCCGGTACCGGATTGATCTGATCGGAACGAGGACCGCGGAGAAGGATCGGGTCGAGAAGCTCCTCGAGGACGCATGCATCAAGCTCTCAATGGTCGCCTCGGACATTTTCGGGGTCTCGGACGGGCGATGATGACCGCGCTGATCGCCGGCGAACGCAACCCGAAAGTCCTCGCACAGATTGCCCGGTCGAGCCTGAAGAACAAGATCACCGAACTTGAGGAGGCCTTCACCGGCCACTTCGACGAACATCACCGCTTCCTGCTCGGCCGGATGCTGGCCAGGATCGATAGCATCGACCCCAATATCGCCGCGATCGATGACCAGATCGAGACGCACCTGATCCCTTTGGCATGGGCGGTGGAGCGAATGGATGAGATCCCGGGCATCGGCCCCACCGCCGCCGCCACCGCTCTGGCCGAAATCGGGATCGACATGTCCGGGTTCCCGACTGCAGGGCACCTGTGTTCCTGGGCCAAAGTTCTCCCAGGGCATCAACTCCTCCGCAGGCAAGGCCAAAGGCGACTGCTCGACCGGACACGGCAACCCCTACCTCGCCCGCGCCCTGGGCGAAGCCGCCGTCACCGCCGGCAGGACCGATACCTTCGTGGGAGAACGCTACCGACGACTCGCCAGACGGCGGGGCAAGAAGCGCGCCATAGTCGCCGTCGGACGATCCATCCTCGTCATCATCTGGCACCTCCCGCACGACCCGGACGCCCGGTTCCACGACGTCCGCCCGGACCACTTCAGCCGCCGCACCACCCCGACACCCGCAAAACACAGCCACGTCCGCCAGCTCGAAGCCCTCGGCTACACCGTCATCCTGGCCCCAGTCGCCTGACATCCAGTTCCCATCACCTGATGGGTGCCTGGAACGTCCGGAACGGGCCCACAAGAGGGACGTCGTCAATGGCCACGGCCGCGGCACGTCAGGCAGCTCCGCCACCAGCGGAAACTGGCCGCCGGATGAACTTTGGTTCCTGTGCGGCGGGAAGGCCTGCGACAGTATGCCGTGTGAGGTCGAAATGCCTAGTGCGCGTGATACCCAGCCCGTCGACTGGCTCTACGTTCCTGGCGTCGTTCCCGAATCTCATCGCGGTCTACGCGAGAAAGCAACACCAGGATCGTACCGACCAAGATGACAAGAAACACAAACACCAGAGCAATCGCTTCCTGGCTGTCCATACTGCAATTTTATGTCCGGAGGGGCATCAAGGCGCGGGAGACCAGATGTTGCTAAGCCAAAGCTACACCAGCAGTTCTACGGGACTCGGCTCCGGCCGCGGCGGGAGGGTATTCGACGGTGCGCCAGCTTCCGCACTCGTGTGATGCGGTGCAACCGCTGGTGGACCGGCCGGTCCGCTCTCCGTTCCTGGCGCAGCGCCCGCCTTTCGGGGCGGTCCAGCCTGGAAAGCAGCACCAGAATCATGCCGACCCAGATAATAGCCACCGTGAATACCAGTGCGATCGTTACCTCGGGGCGCATATAGCAATTTTATGCCTCGGAGGCATACATGTGGGAGGCGTGCTTGGCACGTGTGCAGTCCATCCGTGCAGGGTAGTCCCGAGTGGGGCTCCGGAGAGATCGGCCGCCGGCAAGGAAAATCCCACAAGTGAAAGGGCCACGGACCCCTTCTGCGTGCGGTCACTCTCGTCCCCGCTGAGGTCCTGCTAGCCGATGGTGACGGTGACCGGTGCGTGGTCCGGGACGGTGGCGGGTTGTTCCGTTGATCGGGCATTCCGATCATCGAACCGTGGTGTGCTTCATGCGTTTCCGATCTTGACGCATAGGGCGATTCGTCGCTACCATCCATCTTCCGCTATCACCCATCTTCGTTGCCTGTCCCAACTGAAAGGGGATTCGTATGTCCGCCACCTATGACGTCGATGTGGTCAGAGAGTTCGACGCTCCGCTGAGGCGGGTCTGGGCCGCTTGGACGGAGCCCGGCGACCTGCGCCAGTGGTGGGGACCAACCGGTTTCACATGCCCGCGCGCGGAGGCCGACGTTCGACCGGGCGGCCGAATCCTCGTGACGATGCGTGCGCCCGTGGAGTGGGGTGGGTTCGAGCAGCACAGCACGTGGAATATCACCGAGCTGGAACCATTGCGTCACATCCGCTATGTGTTCAACTTCGCTGATGCCGATGGCAACCGCATCACGCCGACAGAGGCGGGCATTCCAGCCGACGGCGTTCCCGCCGATGGTGAACACGAGGTCCTGCTGACCGACCTCGGTGACGGGCGCACGATGCTACACATGACCGAGCGCGGCTACAGTACCCAGGAGGCACGGGACTTGTCGCAGAGCGGCCTTGAGCAGTGCCTCGACAAGATGGCCACGCTCGTGGAGGGCGTTGCCCGCTGAGTACCGTCGTACCGTACCTCTGGTTGGGCGACCGGGCACCGGCCACCGCGCGCTACCCGTCACAGGTCGAGTTCGCGAAGGAAGGCTGGTGTTTACGGGGGACGATTCCCCGATGGCGGCCCTGACGCTCTCAAGCATGGGTGCTTTCGCCGAGTCCGAACGCTCCTTGATCAATGCGCCAGTGGGAGGGCATCGCCCTGGCAAAACAACGCGGGGTCTTGAAGGGGCGCAAGCGAAGTCTGGGCCCGGAGCTCGCGGAGGGGCTGGCCAAAGAAGAGTGACACAGGTGGAATCCGGACCGGTCGCCGGGCCTGAGGTGATGGGCTGCGGGCTCGAGCGCTACTGCGGGTCTCCCGCAGCGTCTGGCTCCGGCTCCTCGGCGGACTCGTCGCGCGCGCTGATCAGCAGACCCAGCACCGCGCCCACCAGACACACGATCGCGGTGATCGAGAAGATCTCGCCGTACTGCAGGGCGTACGCCTCCCGGATCCTGCCGGCCTCGGCTGACAACCGGTCCGCGAGTGTGTCGCCGGTACTGGCGGGCAGGCTGGCCAGATGCTGGTTGAACCGGTAGAGGCCCCATGCGCTCAGTGCCGCAATGCCGAGCAGCATGCCGATCATGCGGGCGACCACGACCGCTGCCGACGCGATCCCGTGCTGGGCGGCGGGAACCACCCGAAGCGT
This sequence comes from Arthrobacter sp., assembly GCA_046708445.1. GTDB lineage: Bacteria > Actinomycetota > Actinomycetes > Actinomycetales > Micrococcaceae > Arthrobacter. The sequence goes on along the minus strand of JBKKDH010000159.1, from coordinate 2,832 downwards.
CGCCGACGTCAGCGGACCGATCACCAGGCCGAGACCGAGGCCGGCGATCGCCAGGTCGGTGTCCAGTGTCGGCAGGGTGAACAGTCCGAGATCGTGTCGTGCTGCCAGAGCATCTACCGGCCATTTCGAAATCAGCAGATAGCCCACGGCGGCGACGAGCAGGCCGGTGAACGCGACGATCCGGTCGCCGATCCGGGTGGCCAGCCATCCACCGAGTAGCGCCCCAACCGGCAGCGCGACGAGGAAACGCAGCAGCAGGAGGGCGGCCTGGTTCTGGTCCTGAGCCAGGACTCCCTAACCGAACAGCTCGACGTTGACCAGCGTCACCATGAGCGCTGCGCCGGCAGCCAACGACGCGCCAAGTGCCGCCAGGAACGGCCTGAGGTGCACTCCGGCCGGTTCCGGCAGTCGCGTGCGGGCGAATCTCTCCCAGACGAAGAACGCGACGGTTGCCATGGCGGCGGCGATCAGCACCGGCATTCCCCAGCTGGGCAGCACCAGCTTGCCGTCGGGCTTGGGGTTGTAAAGCCCGACCACGGCCAGGCCCAGGGCGATGGCCAGCAGCATACCGCCGAGCACGTCGACTTTCTGGGGATTATCGGATCTGTGTCGGCCGGGCAGGCTGAAGTGAACCATCAGCATCGCGATCACCGCAAGCGGCACGTTGACCCAGAAAACGGCCTGCCAATGCTGGAACAGCCCGACCAGGGCGATGCCGTACACCGGGCCGAGCACGCTGCCCAGTTCCTGTGCCGCACCGACACCGCCGAGCACAGCTGCGCGCTTGCGCGCAGCCCACAGTTCGGCGGCCAAGGCCATCGTCACCGGCAGCAAGGCGCCACTGGCGGCGCCCTGGAGAGTGCGGCCGAGGACCAACACGGTGAGATCGGTCGACAGTGCCGTGACCACCGATCCGAACGCGAAGCCGACCAGACTGACCTGGATGAGCATCTTCCGCCCGAACCGGTCCGACGCCCGACCCAATAGCGGCATCGCCGCGATGTAGCCGAGCAGGTAACCGGTGATGATCGGAGTGACCCGTTGGAGCTGATTCACTCCGATGCCGAGGTCGCGCATGATGTCGGTCATGATCGTGACGACGACGTAGGTGTCGAGCGCGCCCAGCACCACGGCGAGACTGCCGGCGCTGATCGCGATGCGGCGGTTGGTCGACACCCGCCCGGCGGCCGGGGGCGGGCTGTGGATCACACCGCCGGTTTCTCGACGGTGACCGGTTCGCCCCACTTGGACAGGGTCATCGTGACGCTGTTACCGGGGCTGGGCTCCAGCCGGGCCTGCGTCAGCTCGCGGTTGTCGTCCTCTGAGATCCAGACGGTGCCAGGCACGGGGCCCGTCGCCCCGATCTGCGGCGCGATCTTGTTCACCGCGTCCGCGCTGACGTTGCCCGTGATGCGTACAGAGTTCACACCCTCGACGGTCTCGCGGCCGTCGTCCTTGGCATCGGAGAAGTTCGCGAGCACGTTGGCCAGTCCCACGTCGGGGTCCAGGACCGCCGCGGGGTCGTAGATGTTGGATGCCGGCCCGAAGTTCGACGGGCTGCCCCCCGGCATGATCGCGGCCCAGAGTTGGCCGTCGGAGACCACGAACTCGACCTCTTTGAGCTGCTGGCCCAGGTGCATCATGTCGAGTGTGCCCTTGGCGGCGACCGCGGGAGTCTGTGTGAGATCGCCCTCGATGAACTCGACCGGCAGTCCGGCGATCTGGCCCTCAACCGAGAGCTCGAGATGCGCGCTGGTCTGCCCTTTGGTGGTCTCACTCGACTCTTTCAACAGGGCAACGGGGTCAGGAGAGGCCTCCGGCGATGGGGAGGGGGAGGGGGAGGGGGAGGTGCACCCTGCAACGAGGGCGACGACGACGATTAGGGGCGCGAAGATCGCCCCAAGGCGGGTCTGCAGGGCTGCATTATACATGACTGAATTATAGGTGGTCCTTCGAAAAGTGTGAATCCCAACAATAATTGGCGGCGTTTTCGCAGCGCTAAATGCCAACCCTGGTGCCCGTAAGCCGATCCGCAAACGGGACGGAAAACCGCCATTTCAAGCTGCGATTTAACCGCCATTCCGGGTTAACAGTCGCACTCAGCTAACAAGGTTTCCGAGAAGCACAGCATTCCAACTGCTTAACCTGCGGCACATCGACCCGCGTCACCCTCTGGCCGGCAGCTTCTGCTTCTCCGCGCACTGGGACCGTCCCCTGCCGTGGCTGAAGTGATCCTGGTCCGCAGTGGTATCGGCGCCGCACTTCTTCAGGTAGCAGTACATGGTGGCGCGGGACCAGTACACGGCTTCGGCTGCGTCTTCGGCGGTCTTACCCTCAGAGAGCAATTGCCGGACGATGCGAACCTTGGTCTCGACAGTTTCCGGCTTCGGGCCCTGCTTGCCGAACTTCACGCCACGGGCCTTGGCGGCCATCACCCCGGAACGAACCCTCTCGTTGATGAGCTCCCGCTCGTACTGGGCCACGCTGGCAAACAGGGCCAGTTGAAGGCGGCCGTGGGACGTGAAGGGGTCTACGCCGTCCATAATTGAGTGCAGGCTGATGCCCCGGTCGGTGATGTCCTAGACGGTGTTCACGACGTCTACGAGGGATCTTCCTGACATGAAATAGAGGGCTTGGTGGTTGGTGAGTTCTATCCGGTCTGATGCAGGGGTTCGAGGATGACCTGGTAGCCGAGGGATTCGAGCTGTCCGATGGCGCGGGCTTTTGTCTTGGAGGGTGCGCGGCGGGTGAAGTAGTCGGCTCCGGGGTCCCGGTAGAGTTCGCCGGTGCTGAGCATGTGCCAGGCAGCGGTGAGCATGGCGTGTTCGACGG
>JBKKDH010000158.1:0-3707 GCA_046708445.1 Arthrobacter sp. | reverse complement strand
GCGGAGGCTGGTGGCTGGCGGTCGTCGACCTCACCCCCACTGCCGACAGGCCATACGTCGGCGGATCCGCAACCAACAGCATGCTCGAACTCACACTCGACTACAACGGCCTCGCACGGTTCATCCGATTGAGCGCAGATCCACAGCCGGGACAAGCCATGGCCTCCGAGGCAACAGCGACTGATTTTGACGGCGGCTTCAGCCGGTTGTTCAACGCAAACTTTGCTCCGGAGGGCGCCTGGTTGCTGTTCACCGCGCTGACTTGTGCACTCGCGCTGGTGATGCTGTGGCGCCAGTCCGGTGATGCGTCGAAGAATGCATCAGCCTTAATGGCCCTGGGCGCAGTTTGGTTGGCCTCCGTATATGCAGTTCTAAGTTTCATGGGCTCGATGACCCACACCTACTATGTGTTCTCGATGAGTGCGCCACTCGCGGTAGTGGTCCCCTTGGGACTATCTATGCTCTGGAACCAACGCCACCGGCTTGTCCCCCGACTCATCGGCGCCGTGCTGCTGATTGGAACCGGATATACCGCAGCCCGGATTTTCCAATACAGCGATGATTGGGGCATCTGGCCAGTCATCGGTGTGAGCCTGGCCGTTCTCTCAACAGCCGGATGGCTCCTTGCTGCGACAAAGGCCCAACGCATGGTCACCTTAGGGCTGATGACGCTGTGTTTGATCCTGGCACCGGTAGCAACAAATGTGATCACGTTGTCCCGTTCCCATAGTGGAACCAACCCGATCTCGGGTCCGACAGGCAACCACCCGGAATCAGTGTCCGCCCACCTTGAAGCGGCACGAAAGGGTGACCCGCCTTTAGCCAGGCATTTGGGGTTCGGCGTGGAGCCATCTGCGGCGGTAACTGGTCTGCTCAGGACAACAGCGGGCTCAGACTGGGCTGCCGCTACCTACACAGCCCAGAATGCAGCGCAGTATCAACTTGCTTCGCAACGCCCTGTCATTGCCCTTGGTGGATGGCTCGGGGAGGATCCAGCCCCAACACTCGCTGAATTCACTGCCCTCGTCGAAGACCAACGAATCGCTTACTTCATTTGGCAGCAACCTATCGTGGACGAAGTGCCACTGGGCAGCGATGCTGTAGCTATCACGGATTGGGTTCAGTCGAACTTCAAGGGGGAAAGCATTGACGGCTTCACAATCTTCGATCTTAGACGTTGACGGGGCCAGGTCTGCCGGAGGTCCCAGTTTGCGACGCACGCCGACTTGGGAACGTTTGGTACTCCTTGGCATAGTTGCCATGGCTGCTCTCAGCTATGTCTGGGGTTTGGACGCAAATGGTTGGGCAAATGCTTACTATTCGGCGGCCGTTCAAGCCGGCCAGCATGATTTCGTGGCCCTCTTTTTTGGCTCCGCAGACTGGGGAAACTCCATTACGGTAGACAAACCTCCGTTGAGCCTGTGGGTTATTGGGCTATCCGTCCGACTCTTCGGACTGAATCCGTGGGCCATATTACTTCCTCAAGCCGCGATGACAATAGCGAGCACTCTGTTGATCTATCGCCTGGGACGATTGCACCTGCCCGCATCGTCAGCCCTGCTCTCCACCGCTGTCTTTGCGAGCACTCCTATCACGGTGCTATTGGCGCGTTACAACAATCCCGATCCACTAATGGTGCTGCTCATGCTCTCGGCCTTCTATGCGGGAATTAGGGCCACCGAGTCGGGACGAAGTCGGCTCCTATATCTGGCTGCATGCCTTCTTGCGATGGGCTTTTTGGCCAAGCAACTCCAAGCATTCCTGGTGCTGCCAGCCATAATCCTTGTCTTCCTCGCGTATTCATCATTTGCGTGGCGCAAACGGCTTGTCACGTTACTCTTAGCTGGCCTGATTCTGGTTGCCGGTTCGCTGGCCTGGCCTTTGGCCGTAGACCTAACACCACCCGCGTCTCGTCCCTACATCGGAGGCACGGCCACAAACAGCATGATCGAACTAACACTTGGCTATAACGGGCTCGATCGGGTCCTGAAGCAGGAAGAAGACCCTTCGTTGGCCCTCATGCCCGAAGAAATGCGCGGCATTGACAGCGATGCCGGGTTCTTCAGGCTGTTCAACGCCAACTACGGACAAGAGAGCGGCTGGCTACTAATCCCAAGTCTTCTTGCGTGTGTCGCCATTACTGTGCAGCTGTTGAGAGGGAGGTACAGACGCAGCAAGTCGATATTCGCTGCGGGCGCTGTTAGCTGGATGCTAACCACCTATTTTGTTTTATCCTTCATGGGAAGCAGCTTCCACTCGTACTACACCGCATCACTTGCGGCACCGCTTGCTCTGTGTCTCGGCCTAGGCGGTGAACTGCTTTTCGCATCCGGGAGAACACTCCTAAGCCGCCTGGGTATTGGCCTGGCTGTAGTTACGAGCTGCATCTTTTCCCATGCGATGTGGCAGATGAGCGGGCAATATGTGGCCTGGCTTGGTCAAGTGCTCCTTTACGCCGGCTTAGTGTCCGCGGCGGCGATCATGTTGCCCGCACCGCGAAAGTGGATTGCTCAGGCTGCTTCGTGGCTAGCAATAGGCAGCTTGCTGGTGGGGCCCATCTATTGTTCGGTGATCACGCTTGGCGTTCCGCAGGGCGGCTCCAATCCACTGTCGGGGGGCGTCGTAAGCAACCCAACTTCACTCAGCCGTTTCTTGCAAGGCGTCAAGGTGCGGGATCCTGCCTGGGCCACAGGTCTGGCCATTGGTAATAGTCCGCCTCCGGGCGTTGCCGAAGTCCTTCGCACTGCGGACCCTGAATGCACCTGGGCAGCTGCTACTTATCCCGCACAAACTGCCGCACGCTTCCAACTTGAGGTGGGAAGGCCAATAATGCCAATCGGAGGATTCGCAGCCCAAGATCCGAGCCCGACATTAGAGCAATTTCAACATCAGGTGCTATCCGGGCGGCTGTGCTACCTGGTCGAGCAGCCAGAGCAACTCAGGGTTCCTGGAAACAGCTCAGAATTGGTGGCAATTGATGATTGGGTTCGCAGCACTTTTAGAGCTCATGAGATCGACGGGGTCAAAGTTTACGACTTCAAACAACAAAGCTCGTGAACGGCATTTGGAAATGGACCCGGGTCACATACGCCAAAAGCCCGCCCCGCCAATGGCGGGACGGGCTTCCCTGCAAGCGGGTTAGCGCTTGGAGTACTGCTGAGCCTTGCGGGCCTTCTTGAGGCCAGCCTTCTTGCGCTCGATGACGCGGGCGTCACGGGAGAGGTAGCCGGCCTTCTTCAGCGTGGCGCGGTTATTCTCAACATCGATCTCGTTCAGCGAACGGGCGATGCCGAGGCGCAGTGCACCGGCCTGGCCGGAGATGCCGCCGCCGTGGATGCGGGCAATGACGTCGTAGGCGCCTTCGAGATCCAGGATCTTGAACGGCTCGTTGACGTCCTGCTGGTGCAGCTTGTTCGGGAAGTAATTGTCCAGCGCGCGGCCGTTGATGGTCCATTTGCCGGAACCCGGCACAACGCGGACACGGGCAACAGCTTCCTTGCGGCGGCCAACTGCTGCGCCGGCGACGGTCAGTGCCGGACGTTCCTTCTTCGGCGCAGCTGCATCTGCAGCCGAGCTTTCAGAGGTGTAGCTGGTCAGGGTTTCCTCAGCCTCAACGGCTTCGGTGGTCTCTTCGTTCTGAGCCACGGTTCTCCTTGTATAGATAAGTTGTTTGGTGGCCAGGACTACTGGGCGACCTGGGTGATTTC
>JBKKDH010000157.1:0-13078 GCA_046708445.1 Arthrobacter sp. | reverse complement strand
GACGTTCACGGACTCCGGCGGGTTCCAGGTGATGAGCCTGGGCTCCGGGTTCAAGAAGGTCATCGACATGAAGTCTGTGGACAGCTCGGGCCCGGACGACGCCGTCGCCCCGGGCAAGGAGCGGCTGTCGCACATCGACGACGACGGCGTCTGGTTCAAATCGCATCTCAACGGGGACCGGCACCGCTTCTCGCCGGAAGTCTCCATGCAGGTCCAGCACCAGATCGGCGCCGACATCATGTTCGCCTTCGACGAGCTGACCACGCTGCAGAACTCCCGCGGCTACCAGGAGGAGTCGCTGGAGCGGACCCGGCTGTGGGCGCTGCGCTGCATCGATGAGCACGTCCGGCTGACCACTGCGCGGGTGGGAAAGCCCTACCAGGCGCTGTTTGGCGTGATCCAGGGGGCCCAATACGAGGACCTGCGCCGGAAAGCCTGCCGGGACCTTGGCGCCATGGACTTCGACGGCTACGGCCTTGGCGGAGCGCTGGAAAAGGAGAACCTCGGCACCATCGTGCGCTGGTGCAACGAGGAACTGCCGGAGGACAAGCCCCGGCACCTCCTGGGCATTTCCGAGCCGGACGACATCTTCACCGCGATCGAGAACGGCGCCGACACTTTCGACTGCGTCTCACCCACCCGGGTTGCGCGGAACTCCGCGTTCTACACGCCGACCGGCCGGTACAACCTCTCCGGCGCCAAGTACAAGCGCGACTTCGGGCCGCTGCAGGACGGCTGCGACTGCTATGCCTGCGCCAACTACTCCCGGGCCTACATCCACCACCTGTTCAAGGCCAAGGAGATGCTCTCGGCCACGCTGATTTCCATCCACAACGAACGCTTTGTGGTGAAGATGGTGGACGACGCCCGCTTGGCCATCGAGTCCGGCCGCTTCTTCGAGTTCAAGGCCGAGACCCTGGCACAGTACTACTCCTGAGCCGCTCCGGCCCACGCGCCGGGCGTCCCACCGTCGACCACCGCGCCGGTTATCCACATAGCTACACCTCTGTCTTTTCGAGGCCACGCAACCAGCGGAGGCTGGAGGTATGTCGAACGTATCGAGCCGCGGCCTGCCGGTTGGAGTGGACCTGTGGCGAACAGCGGAGCTTCTGGAGATGGGCCTGAATGCCCGCGCCATACCTGCACTGGTCCATTCCGAAGTGCTCGTCCGGCTCGGACGCGGTTGCTACATCCGTGGCAGTATCTGGGCGCGGCAAAAGCCCTGGATGCGCAGTCGGCAGCTGATCCCGGCCCACGCGCATGGAACACTGACGACGTCGGGCGGCGGCTTTGCCTACAGCCACACCTCGGGCGCCCGGCTCCATGGGCTATACCTCTGGGACGTCGACGATCTGGTGCATATCACCCAGCAGACATGTCCCTCGCGCATCTCCCACGGCAAGGACGTCGTTGCACACACGCGCACTTTGGGGCCCGCGGACATCACCTTTGTGGACGGCCTACCCTGCACTTCGCTGGAGCGGACTGTAGTGGATTGCTGCCTCATGCTGAACTACAGGCAGTCCCTGGTTTTGATGGACCATGCCTTGCGGAAGGGCGCGAACGTCGAGAAGCTCCGGAAAATGTGCTCTGCACTGACAGCGTGAAAAGGCGTTAATGGCCTTTGGCTGGACATTCATTCGGGTCGAGTGGAAACACCTTTTCCGCAAACAGGAGTTCAAGATCGCCGTTCTCCAAGCGCTCCGGAAGCACTCAGCGGCCTAGGCTGGGGCCCATTTCGCGGGTTCCCTGCGCACTCGACGACTGCCCACACCGTGTGCGCAGGGAGCCGTCGAAACGGCGCGGGCACAAGCTACGCCCCGTAGCTCGGTTCGCGCTTCTTGATCCAGCCGATCACCAGGGTCGTCACGGGCACGAACAGGAACTCCACGAGGGTCTTGTACACAAAGCCCACCACCACATAGTTCACGAACGTGCCGAAGTCCGTGATGCCGATGACGGACGCGGCGATGCTGCAGAAGATCAGGGTGTCGACGAATTCACCGGCTACCGAGGAACCCATGATGCGCGCCCACAGGGATTTCTCCCCCGAACGGGCCTTCATCTTCACCAGGATCCAGGAGTTGATGGTCTGCCCCGCCAGGAACGCCAGCAGCGAAGCGAGGACAATCTGAGGAACCGGACCCAACGCCCCTTCCAGGGCTGCCTGCTTGGACGTGCCGAACTCGTCGTCGAAGCCGGGCAGCGCGATGATCACCCAGTAGCAAAGCGAAGCGAAGACGGACAGCGCAAACGTGGTGAAGATGGCCTTGCGTGCAACTTTAAAGCCGTACACTTCGCTGATGACGTCGCCGAGGATGTACGCCAGCGGGAACAGGAAAAAGCCGCCGTCGGTGATGATCGGGCCGATCGCCACGCCCTTGGAGGCGCCGATGTTGGACAAGATCAGCACCACGGCCATAACCGCCAGCATGATGCCGAAATACGGTGAACCGGCGGAGGCGAATTTCGGCGCTGTGCCGGCGTTGGTCAGGGGCAGGGCGTCAGGGCCTGAGGGGGAAGGCATGGGGGTGTCCGTTCGTAGTGGTTCGCTCGGCGTCCGCTGCCTCAAAGGACAAGTTCATGGACGCCGGCTGTATTAGCACTGTCACCGCAAATTCTCCCACGGGTTGTAGGCCTGACCTCTCCCCCGCGCGGTCCGCTGTTCAGGCACACAACGCGGACGGACGACGCCGAATGGCAGGATAGTGCCATGACTCCCGTTGCAGCCGATGTCCAGTCCCCCGCAGCCGCTCCCGCCGTCGTCCTGACGATCGCGGGCTCCGAGGCCACGGGCGGCGCCGGCGCCCAGGCCGACCTGAAGACGTTCCAGGAACTCGGTGTGTTTGGCATCGCCAACCTGACGTGCATTGTCTCCTTCGACCCGAACGACAGCTGGAATCACCGTTTTGTGCCGGTTGACCAGCAGGTAATCGTGGACCAGCTGGAAGCCACGACGGCGGCCTATGGTCCGGCATCTGGCGCGGCGGCGGGGGCCACGGCGCCCGAACGGCCAGTCCTGGACACTGTCAAGATCGGCATGCTGGGCAGCCCCGCCACTATCGGCACGGTGGCCGCAGCCCTGGAAAAGGGCCGGTTCCGAAACGTGGTACTGGACCCGGTGCTCATCTGCAAAGGGCAGGAGCCGGGCCATGCGCTGGACACCGACCAGGCCCTGAAGTCGCAAATCCTGCCGCTGGCCACCTTCGTCACTCCCAACCACTTCGAGGCCGAGTCGCTGTCCGGCCTGGAGATCACCGACGTCGCGTCGCTGAAGTCGGCCGCTATCCGCATCCATGAGCTCAGCGGCGCAGCGGTCCTCGCCAAAGGCGGGGTGCGGCTGGAAGGCCCGGACGCCGTCGATGTTTACTACGACGGCGAGACCCTCGAAGTCCTGAGCGCTCCCAAGGTGGGCGAGGTGGCTGTGTCGGGCGCCGGCTGCTCGCTCGCCGCGGCGGTGACGGCGGAGCTGGCCAAGGGGTCCACGCCCCTGGAGGCTGCCCGGGCTGCGAAGGACTTTGTCACCGCGGGGATCCGCAACAGGGTGGCCTCGGGGGCTCCGTTCGATGCCCTCTGGCAGGGCGGCCCGCGCTAGCTACCGGATTCCGCTGGCTGGTTCATCCAACCTGCGTCTCGTCCAGTCGATTCCGGGCAGGACTTCCCGCTTCCAACTAAGTAGTTGCACTTTCGGCCAGCCCGGATTAGTGCCGTTTTATCAAAAGCAACTAGCTAGTTGGAGTTAGTCCATGAACACCATCCTCACGCCCACTGCGTCTGCCGCGCCCTCATCTGGGCCGGTTCCCGTTCCGGCTCCGCTTCCCGGCGCCCCTGACGGAGGGCTGGCACCCGGTGCTCCGCGCGCTGGTCCTGACGCTCGTGGTTGTTCCGGTGGCCGTGTACCTCGTCCTGCCCCGGCTGTTCGCGGGCTACGGCGCCGTGATGCGCCGCCGCCACACCAGGAAGGCCGGTCAGTAGGCTCCGGTTGAAAGCATCGGTTACCGCGGGTCCGCGACCTTCCCCATGAACAGCGGCAGGCCGGTCCCGACATGCACAATCTGGTATTGGAACGGCCGGTCGAAGCTGACGGTCCGCGCCGGCTCGGGCGGGACGCTCGTCGCCATGCCGTTGATCTGGGTCACGGCGGCGGCCACCGTCCCCTTCTCCGCCACGGTGATATTGGCATCCTGGGCGGCCTGGGTGATCATCAGCCCCGGCTGGATCGCGTCAAAGTCGCGCGTGGTCTTCAAGGTCTCCTCCAGCCCCAACTGTTCGAGGATGGCCCGCACGTCAAAGTGGCTTTTGTGGTCCCAGGTGGGCAGCGCAAGGTCAACGTCCTCAGGGTCCGCGGCGTCCAGGGCGCGTGCCACCTCCGCCAACCGGTCGGCCTTGAGGGCGCCGGCACCGCCGTCGGAATCCATGGCGGGAAGTACCAGCCGCATCACGAAACCCTCGCTGTAGGGCAAGTCCACGGCTTGCCAGCCGGGGCCCTCGGCATAAGCCATTTCCTGCGAGCTGTGCATCATGGGGACATCAAGAGTTTCGCCGCCTGCGGTGGTGAACGGTTCGTCCGAGCTAGCTTCAGCGCTGAACGGAATGTCCCAGGCAGCAGCGAAGTAGACGGCGTTGAGCAGGCTGAAGGTGTTGTTGCGGTCGTAGGGGGCCGGCGCTTTCTCAATCCGGCCGCCGGTGTTTTTGTTCACCCACGCGTCGATCGCCGGCTTGGTGACTGCCTCGTCGCGGAAGTCCACGGGATGCACACCGGTCCCGTAGTGCTTCGCAAGGGCATCAAGGTAACCCTGGCCGGTGGGAACGTTCTTATCCACAAACAGGCCGTTGGCAGTATGGACCAGCGGTTTCGCAGGCGGGTTCTCCTCGTCCACCGAGCCGGGGTCGCCGTCGTACTCTTCCAGAGAGGCGAGCAGCGCGTTCATGGCCTCGTCCCGGTTCGCTACCGGAAGTCCCAGCACGGCATCCATTTCAGCGGCAGCCTCCCCAGATGCACCGGCCCGCAACATGGCCAGGGCAATAAGCAGGCTGCCCGGCGATGCGATGACGTTCCCCTCTCCGCCGGCCAGGAGGGCGTCTCCAAGCATCAAAGCGGAGTCCCGAAACGTGGCCAGTTCGTCCGGGAATGCCTCGCGGTCCACCGAAGCCCGTTCGACGCCGTCGGCCGTGAGCAACTCGGGCGGCGCCGGGGCCGCACACGCCGCCAATCCCATCACAGCACCCAACGCGATCGCCCGCTGAAAACGAAACATCTCTGTAGCCTCCCCCGGCACACAACGGCGGGAATCCGCCTGCTCCCAGTGAAACAGCGACGGCGGCGGCAGGCGATGCCTGTAGGGTCACGCTTTGCATTCATTTTGGTCTCGCCGAACCCGCGTGCCGCGCCGTGCCGGCTCCCTGGTCCCACTCCCCCAGGACGCTCTCTCACTTAACGCAGGAAATCCCGGGACGCTCTCTCACTTCCCTCAAGATAGTGAGAGAGCGTCCGGGGATTTCCTGCAGGATCTGAGAGAGCGTCCTGAAAGGTGAGGGGACGACGGCGGCTGCCGGGACAGTCCCGAAAGGAACCGCGGTGCCGGCCACCCGCCGTCGTACTTCCTGGTTGGTGAGCCTCGAACCCGCTAGGCGTCCACGAGGTCCTTGTCCTTGTCGTCGTCCTTGCGGGCCTGGGACCAGGCGTCGCCCTGTTCACGGTCCAGGTGCGTTGCCTTCTTGTTCCGCAGCGCGAAAACGTACACCACCAGGGAGATGGCAATGGCGACGGTGACGTAGGTGAAGAAGAGGTACACCCGCTCCGCCTTCTGGAAGGCAGCACCCAGCAGCGGGACGGTGCCGCCGAAGAGCGAGTTCGCGATCGCGTAACCCAGGCCGACGCCGAGGGCGCGGATGGACGCGGGGAACAGCTCAGCCTTCACCAGGGCGTTGATGGACGTGTAGCCGCCAACGATCAGCAGGCCGCCCATCATTAGCAGGAACGCGGTGAACGGGTCCTTTGTATTGGACAGCGTGGAAAGCAGCGGCCAGGTGAACAGGACGCCGGTGATGCCGAACCACAGCAACAGGGGCTTGCGGCCCACTTTGTCCGAGATCATGCCGTACACGGGCTGGAGCAGCATAAAGATGAACAGCGCCCAGAAGTTGATGACCGAGGTGTCGGTCTTGGCGATGCCCGACGTATCGTTCATGAACTTCAGGATGAAGTTGGTGTACGTGTAGAACGCCACCGTGCCGCCGAGCGTGACGCCGATGCAGATCAGCAGCGGCTTCCAGTACTGCGTGAACAGCAGCTTCATGGTGCCGGGCTGGGCCACGCCCGCCGCTGCGGGTACCTTCGCTGCCTCAACCTGCTCCGCGGAGACCGTTTCCTCCATGGAGCGCCGCAGCCAGAGGACCACGAGGGCAGCCACGCCGCCGATCGCGAACGGAATACGCCAGCCCCACTCGGTCAAGTCGTCCTTGGGCATGACGTTCTGAAGAATGACCAGGACCAGCAGGGCCATCATCTGGCCGCCGATCAGGGTCACGTACTGGAAGCTGGAGAAGAAGCCGCGGCGCTTGGACGTGGCAGCCTCGGACATGTAGGTGGCGCTGGTGCCGTATTCGCCGCCCACGGAGAAGCCCTGGACCAGGCGGATGAGGATCAGCAGCACCAAGGCCCAGACGCCGACCTGCTGGGTGGTGGGCAGGATCGCGATGGCGAAGGAGCCCGCGGACATCAGAGTCACGCTGAGGGTCAGTGCGGCCTTGCGGCCCTTGCGGTCGGCGTAGCGGCCGAAGAACCAGGCGCCGATGGGGCGCATCAGGAACGACGTCGAGAACACGGCCATCGCCTCCAGGCCTGCCTGCAACTCGTCCTTGGAGTTGAAGAAGTGGGACTGGAAGTAGGCGGCGAAGACTGTGTAGACGTAGAGGTCGTACCACTCCACGAGGTTGCCCGCTGAGCCTTTGAGGATGTTGCTGACGGCCCGCCGGGTCTGGGCCGACTCACTCTGGATCCCGGTTTGCTGGCTGCTCATCGCTGAACCTTCCTGGCCGGCGCCGTCACGGGTCCCCGGCTTGCTTCCTTGCTGTCCACGGCAACGTTGCCCATGGTTCCTCCTCGACATTGACGGTCCCCGTAAAGCCGGGGCCCCATCCAAGCTATGGGTGATCCACCGCACAACCAACGCGGGAGCCGAAGTCCTAACACTTCCTTAGGTATTGCTTCCGGCGGTTGCCAGTGCCTCCATGAGTAGGCCCATGCAGTGCCCGCATGTTCCGTGCGGCTGGATGCAGGGCGGAATATCAGCGGACGGGGTAATCTCCAAAGGCGGGCTGGGGAAGAAAACGCCGCTCAAACGGAACAGGAACAGGCAATGGATGTGCTCATCGTCGAGGACGACGACGCCATGGCGTCCGCCCTCGACGCAGCTGTGGTTTCCGCCGGACACACGGCCGCCCGCGTCGCGCGCGGAGCTGACGCGCTCCTGGAGCACCGGCGCTTTGAAGTCATCCTGCTCGATCTGGGCCTTCCGGACATCGACGGCCTTGAGGTCCTGCGCAAGCTTCGCCAAGTCACGCCGGTTCCGATCCTGATCCTGACAGCCCGCGACGACGAACGCAGCGTGGTGCTTGGCCTGCGGTCCGGCGCCGATGACTATCTCGTCAAGCCGGTGAAACTTGTAGAGCTCCTCGCCCGCATCGAAGCTGTCACCCGGCGGGCGGGCCGGGCTAAGGACAACAGGCCGCGGACCATCGTGCTGGGCGGGCTCGAGGTGGACCTCGAACGTCGTGTGGCCGCGATCGGTCCCAGGGTCCTGCCCCTGACCGCCACCGAATTCGACCTGCTCGCGCTCCTGGCGGGCCATGCCGGTTCGGTGGTCACCCGGGAGCAGATCCTGGACGCGCTGTGGGGCGATGCGTTCCTCGCCTCCTCCCGCGCCCTTGACGTGCACCTGACCGGCCTTCGGGCGAAACTCCAGCTGCCCGGCTTCATCATCAACGTCCGCGGCGTGGGCTACCGGGTCGAGGCGGATCCTGCGTGAAGCTGCGTGTCCTCGGTGTCCTGAGTATTCTGTCGGTCCTCATCGTCATTTTCGCCTCAACCGCCATCCTGACGTCGGCAAGCCGGGAGCTGACCCAGGAACTGCAGATCAACAGGGCGGCCGCCCTCAACCGCCTCGCGCAGGTGGCCTTCGACGCTGCGACCGAGGGAGGGGACTCCACGCAGCTGCAGACCGAGATGGACAGATACTCCGAACTGTACGGGGAGGGGGTCCTGATCCGCCTTCAGGCAGGCACACTGCGCTCTGGCGGCCTGAGCGAGGACAGGGCAGATGTCCGCGATGCGTTGGCACGGGCGAACCTGAACCTCAGCGACACCACCCTCGCTCCGCTTCAGCCGTTCGGAGCCGGTTCCGAAGTCATCTCCCGCTCGTTCGGCAGCGCCAGCCAGGTCCTCGGCGAGGCGGTCCTGGAAGTCAACCTCGATGCGGCACGGCAGAAATTGCGCGAACGGTGGCTCCTCGTTGGAGTGGCCGCGGCCGCCCTCGCCGCAGTGCTCCTCTTCGGTGCTGCCCGCGTGACCGGATGGGTGCTGCGCCCTGTGCACCGCTTGAATTCTGCCGTGACGGAGCTGGCGGCAACAGGCCGGGCCGGAAACCTTCCGGAGGCCGGTCCGCCGGAACTGCGGGAACTGAGCCGATCCTTCACCAGAATGGCCCGGACGGTGAGCGAGAGCATCGACTCGCAGCGCCAGCTGATTGCCGACACGTCCCACCAACTGCGCAACCCGGTGGGTGCATTGCGGTTGAGGATCGACTTGCTGCAGCTTGAACTGCAGACCGCCAGGGAAAAGAAAGCGGCGGATGGGGTCCTCGCCGAGCTTGAGCGTGTAGAGGACATCCTCGACGGCGTACTGCGCCTGGCTGCAGCGGAACACCGGGCGTCCGAAGACTCCGCCGGGCTCCAGCCTGCTTTTGCTTCGCGGGGGCTGCAGGCCGTCATCGATCCTTACCCCGTCCTGCAGGAAGAAGCTGAGCGTGCGGGCCCTGCGGCACGGCATAGCGGGTCCTCGATCCTGCTGGGCGGTCCGCCCGACCCTGCGGTGCACATCGACTGCAACGCCGCGGAACTCGCCCAGATGGTTGGCGAGCTGATCAACAACGCCATCAAGTACGCGGCCGGTGCCAGCATTGCGGTGGCCGTCCGCAGCCTCCCGGACGCAGTCGCCGTCGAAATTTCCGACGACGGTCCCGGGCTTTCCGCCGACGAGCGGTCTGCTGCCACAAGCCGCTTCTGGCGCTCCGCGGAGCACCGCAATATCCGCGGCAACGGACTGGGCATGACCATTGTGGACAGACTGGCGCAAGCCAACGGTGGCCGCCTGCTGCTTGCGGAGGCCTCCCCGCACGGCCTCATCGCGCGCATCGAGTTTCCTGCTGCCGTGGCCCGGCACCGTGGGGACGGCACGTCGTGACCGGTCTGACTTTCACGGCCGGCGTCGGCAGCGGCCTTCCGCCGAGGCGGACGGCCCTTAAGGCAGGGCTGGCTGCCGGTCTGGCGGGGTTGTTCCTGCCGGCCCTCGGCGGCTGTACGCGTGAGGACCGTCCGGGCAGTGTCACGGTGGCCGGAGGTGAGCCGGGGGGCTTCTACCTTGAGTTCGCGACACTCCTGGCGGCGTCCCTCCAGCGTCATGGCGTGGCGGACCAAGCGGTCGCGCTGACAACCGGCGGCAGCCTGGACAACCTGGGGAAACTGCTGGCGGGGCGGGCCACGTTCGCGATCGCGCTGGCAGATGCCGCGGCCGAGCAGGTTGGGGCGGATGGCATGTCGGCCGCCGGAATCACGGCGCTCGGCCGGGTCTACGAAAATTACGTTCACTGCGTGGTGCGCAAGGAAAGCGGCATCCACGATCTCGCTGGCCTGGCCGGGAGGACCGTTGCTGTCGGTGAGCCCGGTTCGGGGACATCGCTGACCACCCCGCGCCTCATTGAAGCGGCGGGGCTGACCTCCGCAACGGTCGGCACGGCCCCCACTGCCGCCGTCGAAAACTCAGTCTCCGTACTGAACCTCGGTCTCAACGACGGCCTGGCTGCCCTGCAGGGCGGATCAGTGGATGCGCTGTTCTGGTCCGGTGGTGTGCCTACGGCAGCAATCGCCGGAAGCAACAGCGAGGCCGCCCTGGAATTCCTGGACCTTTCGTCGTTGCTTCCGTCCACACGGACCCGCTACGGCCCTTACTACGACCGCGTGCTGATCCCTGAGGGGAGCTATGAGGGGATTCCGGCTGTCTGGACAGTTGGCGTGGCGAATTTGCTTCTCTGCCGGAAGGACCTGGATGACCGTACCGTCAGGAGGACCGTTGAACTGCTGGTGGGGCACGCGGAAGAGCTCATCCCGCGCTCCAGCCTGGGCGTCCAGTTCCTGAGCCCGGAGTCGCTGATCAACACTGCCGGACTGCCGCTGCACCCGGCTGCCGCTGCGGCGTACCGGGAACTGCACGGCTAACCGAAACGCTCTCTCACTTAAGGTAGCGAATTCCCCGACTCTCTCTCACTTTCCCCAGGAAAGGGAGAGCGCGTCCGGGAAAAACCCACATTTAGTGAGAGAGGGTGCTGGGGTCAGCTCCCGGAGTGAGCCTGCAGGAAGCTGTACACCTCGGTCTCATCGACGCCGGGAAACGCCCCGGGCGGCATGGCGGCGAGCAGGTGCGAATGGGCCCGCGCCGATGGCCACGCGTTGCCAGCCCACTCCGAGGCCAGCTCCGCCGGCGGCCGCTTGCAGCAGCTTTCGTCAGGGCACGTGGACTTGGACCGCTCAGTGGTGTCCCGGCCGCGGAACCACTTCACGTGCGCGTACGGCACGCCGACGGAGAGCGAAAACTCACCGTTGGCGGAGCGTTCGGTCCGCGCAGTGCACCAGTACGTCCCGGCGGGAGTGTCCGTGTACTGGTTGTATGCACGGAACTTGTCGGCGACGTCGAACACCACCCGGGAAGTCCACTGTTTGCACGACGGCTGGCCCTCGATGGCGCCGGTATGGTCCTGAGGGAACGTCACGCCGTCGTTCTCGTAGGCCTTGTAGATGATGCCGCTCTGGTGCGTCTTCTGGAAATGGGTGCGGATATCCAGGTGCTCCGTGGCAAGGTTTGTGAAGCGGTGCGCGGCGGTTTCGTACGAGACTGCGAAGGCGTCGCGGATGTCCTCCACCGCGATTTCCTTCGCCTGTTTGGCACGCTGGAGGAAGTCCACGGTGGCCTTCTCGGGCAGCATGAGTGCGGCGGCGAAATAGTTGGTGGCCACTCGTTGCATCAGGAAGTCGCCATAGTTCCTGGGCGTCTGGTGCCCCAGCACGTAGTGTCCCAGCGCCTGCAGCAGCACGGAACGGGGATCGTGGTCCGTGCGCTGGTTCTGCGTGAGATAAATTCTGTGGTTCTTAAGGTCAGTGACCGACCGGGTTGAATGCGGCAGATCGCCCACGTGATGGAGGCTGAATCCCAGGTGCGCGGCGATGTCCGCAATCACGTGCTGGGACAGCGGGCCTGTAGTGTGCCCGACGCTCGCCAGCACCTTCTGCGCCTCAGCCTCATACTCGGGAAAATAGTTGTTCCGCTCACGCATCATGGCACGCAATTCCCCGTTGGCGCGGCGCGCTTCCTCCGGTGTAGCGATCTGCTCATTGAGCTTGCGCTCCAGCTCATGCTGAAGGCCCACCATCGACTCGAGCACGTCCATGGGAAGCCGCGAGCTGATGCGGATTTTCGGCAGGTTCAGTGACTCGTAAATGGGGCTGCGCTGGTACCGTTCCAGCTCAATTTCCAAGGCGGCACGCCGGTTGGGCGGCTCCGCCCCGAGGAGTTGGTCGATGCCCACATTGAGGGCCGCCGCGAGTTGCTGAAGGAGCCCCAATTTGGGTTCCCGTTTGCCGTTCTCAATCAGGCTCAGCTGGCTGGGGGCGGTCCCGACGGCGGCACTCAAGTCATCGAGGGTCATCCCGGCAGCCTTGCGCAGGTGGCGTACGCGGCGGCCCAGGCTGATCACGTCGAGTTCCGGGGCGGCAGCGGGCGACGGCGGTGTGGCGGCTTTGCGGTTCCAGCTCGAAGGCGACATTTCTTGAGCATACGCGAAGAAGTGCGTTTCTTTCCACAACTTTCCCCTAGTGAAGTGCTTGGAAGTGCTGAAAAGTAGTGATCACGGAAAGAAACACCGCACCGGGGTAGCCGGCCGGGACTGCAAGGAAGCAGCCCCGGCCGGCGGATGACCACCCCGGAGCTCAATCAAGGAGACAACGATGACTGCAGCATTTGAGCCCACCCAGCAGACGCCCGAAGAGCAGGCCGCCGCCCTGGAGCTTGAGTGGGCCGCCAACCCCCGCTGGGAAGGTGTGACCCGCGACTACAAGGCCTCGGACGTCGTCCGGCTCCGCGGCCGTGTCTCCGAGGAACACACGCTGGCGCGGCGTGGTTCGGTGAAGCTGTGGAAGCAGCTCACCGAGGAGCACAAGACCGGCGGGTACACCAACGCCCTGGGCGCCCTGACCGGCAACCAGGCCGTGCAGCAGGTCAAGGCCGGCCTGCGTGCCATCTATCTTTCCGGCTGGCAGGTTGCAGCGGATGCGAACAACTCCGGCCACACCTACCCGGACCAGTCGCTGTACCCGGCCAACTCGGTCCCGACCGTGGTGCGCCGCATCAACAACGCCCTGCTCCGCGCCGACCAGATCGAATTCTCCGAAGGCATCCAGACCGTTGAGGACTGGATGGTGCCGATCGTCGCCGACGCCGAGGCCGGCTTCGGTGGCCCGCTGAACGCCTACGAGCTCATGAAATCCATGATCCAGGCCGGCGCGTCAGGTGTGCACTGGGAAGACCAGCTCGCCTCTGAAAAGAAGTGCGGCCACCTCGGCGGCAAGGTCCTCATCCCCACCCAGCAGCACGTCCGCACACTGAACGCGGCCCGCCTGGCGGCCGACGTCGCCGGCACCCCCTCGGTGGTCATCGCCCGCACCGACGCCGAGGCAGCCACCCTGATCACCTCCGACGTCGATCCCCGCGACCAGGAATTCGTCACCGGCGAACGCACCCCGGAAGGCT
>JBKKDH010000156.1:0-7158 GCA_046708445.1 Arthrobacter sp. | reverse complement strand
GTACGGATCCCCGCTTTTGCGCTTCTGCCCGCGGTGGCTTCGTTCGGCGCCGTCGACGGCCCGCTGGATGAGGTCGAAGTCCTCTTTGGGGTTATTGGCGCGGACGGTCCGCAGCAGCGGTTCGAGGATGGGTGAATAGCTGGCCGCACCGCGGCCGGTGAGCCGGGCAAGGCGCGAACGCGTGCGTTCGCGCCGTCCCGGGAACGTGGGCCTGGCCCCCGAATTGTCGACGGGGACGGCCTGCCCTGGACGTGCGGCAGGGACCAGCCCGGTCTGCGGTCCCCGGCCCGGACCGTTGTCTCCGTCTGCCGTTGGCGCCGACGCCGAACGTTCTTCCAATGAAGCACCCCTCACGACCCGTTTAATTACCCCAGTCTATTCCCCGATCAGCACACATATGTAACCGGCGATTAAATGCGAAGGGGCCGGCCGGCACCGGTCTCCTGATGCCGGCCGGCCCGCATTCGCCGGGTGTCAGGCCTGGGCGGATTCGGCGGGGAGGGCAGCCCTGGACGCCGCCTCGTTCCGCCTGTGCTCCACGCGCTTTGCCTGCTTCACCAGGTCGGGTTCATTCTGGCGCAGCCAGGCATACATGGGGGCTGCCACGAAGATCGTGGCAGCCGTACCAATAAGGATGCCGACGAACAAGGCCAGCGACAGGTCGCGGAGCGTACCGGCACCCAGCAGACCGGCACCGATGAACAGGATGGCGCCCACGGGAAGGATGGCAACCATCATGGTGTTGATGGAACGCACCAGGGTCTGGTTCACCGCAAGGTTAACCTCCTCGCCAAAGGTTCGGCGGGTGGACGCATCCAGCTCGGCAGTGTTTTCGCGGATCTTGTCGAAGACCACCACGGTGTCGTACAGCGAGTAGCTGAGCACGGTCAGGAACCCGATGATGGCCGAAGGTGTCACCTCGAAGTCGCTCAGGGCATATACCCCGGCGGTGATGAACATCGTCACGGCCATCCCGGCGATGGCAGAGAGGGACATCTTCCAGGTCCGGAAGTAGAGCGCCATGAGGAGCGCAGCGAGGACCACGAAGATCACCAGGCCGATCAGTGCCTGCTTGGTGACATCGGCGCCCCAGGTGGGACCCACAAACGTGGACGTCACCTCGTTGTCAGTGACGCCGTAAGCAGCCGTCAGCCCCTCCTTGATCTTGAGGGTCTCATCGTCAGTGAGCTTGTCCGTCTGGATCCGCATGGTAGTGCCGGCGACGTTGGCCACGCGCGGAATGCTTCCCGCGACGACGTCCTGAACGGCCTTTTCGCCCACGGCTGCGTCAGTGGTCTTGACGTTCGACACGGTGAATTCAGAGCCGCCGCGGAACTCGATGCCCAGGTTGAACCCGCCCTTGGCTACCGGGATGAGGATGGACAGGGCAACGGCCACGGCCGCAATGAGGAACCAGATCTTCTTGGCGCCGACAAAGTTGTACGAGCGCTTGCCGGTGTAGAGCTCGTTATCGAAAGTGGCAAAGCTGGACATTTACTTGTTCTCCTTGGATGCGCTCTTGGAGGAGCCGGTGAGCTGCTCCTGCTTCTCCGCGAGGCGGCGTTCCGCGATGGTCATCCTGCGCTCTGCCTCAGCTGTTGCACCGGTGTTCTTGGCCCGGACCACAGCGGGCTTCGTCTCAGGGGTGCGCAGGCGTCCGGCGCCGCGGTAAAGCGGCACGGCCCCGAGTTGCTTCGGGTCAAGGCCGGAGAACCGGTGGCCTTCGCCGAAGAACTTGGTACGTGCAAGCATCTGCAGCGTCGGGTGCGTGAACATAAAGACGACGATGAGGTCGGCGATGGCTGTCAGGCCGAGCGTGAACGCGAAGCCGCGGACGTTGCCCACCGCCACGAAGTACAGCACAAGGGCAGCGAGCAGGTTGACTGCCTTGGAAGCCAGGACGGTGCGCTTGGCGCGCTTCCAACCGTTCTCGACGGCGGAGACCAGGCCGCGGCCTTCACGCAGCTCGTCACGGATGCGTTCGAAGTAGACGATGAACGAGTCCGCCGTCTGGCCGATGGCCACGATAAGACCGGCAACGCCGGCCAGCGAGAGCCGGTAATTTTCGGTCCAGCCCAGAATGGCGATGGCGAGGTACGTCAGCGCACCGGCCACCACCAGGGAGGCGATCGTGACGAAGCCCAGGGCCCGGTATTGGAAGAGAGAGTATACCACCACCAACAGCAGGCCGATCACGCCGGCCAGCAGGCCCATGCGGAGCTGTTCCCCACCCAGGGTCGCGGAGATCTGCTGCTCGCTCTGGATCTCGAAGCTGATGGGCAGCGCACCGAAGCGGAGCTGGTCTGAGAGTGCCTTGGCCGTCTGCTCCGTGAAGCCGCCGGTGATCTGCGGCCGGCCGTCGGTGATGACTGCCAGGGAGCGGGGCGCGGAGATGACCTGGTCATCCAGCACGATCGCGAACTGTGCCTTGGGGTCGGTGCCGGTTTCGCCGCCGGCTGCCACGTAGAACTGGTTCAGGCGTTCGGTGACCTCTTTGAACTTGGCGGTGCCTTCGTCGTCGAACTGGATGTTGACGGCCCATTCATTGGTCACGGCACCCTGCGCACCCTGCTGGAGCTGGAAGGAGGACGTGACAATGTTGCTGCCCTTGACCTCCACCGGCCCCAGGATGTACTTGATCGCCGGCCCGGTAGCCGTTGCGGGCTCGCAGGTCACGAGCGGCTTGGCCGGGTCGGAACGCTCCTGCTTGTCCTGGGACGGGTTGTCGCAGTCGAGGGTCTCGAACTGGCGGTAGACCTCGGGCGTGATCCAGTTGGTGTCGCTGCTGTTGGCGGGTTCCGCCGTCGGCTTCGGCAACTGGTCCTCAGGCGCGAGCGATTCCGTGGGGACCGCTGCGCCGGCTCCGTTGAGGAGGACCGGGCGGAAGTTCATGTCGGCGGAGGCCTGGATCAGGGCCCTCGTCTGGGTGGAGGGCGTGCCCGGAAGACTGACCACAACGTTCCGGCCTGACTGCGTGCTGATCTCCGCTTCGGCAACGCCCGAGCCGTCAACGCGCTGGCGGATGATGGCCACCGCCTGGTTGAGCTGTTCCTCGTTAATGTCCGAACCGCCCTCAACCTTGGGCGCCAGGATCATCTGGGTGCCGCCTTCAAGGTCCAGTGCCAGCTTGGGTGCCCAGCTGGCCTGTCCGGCGATGGTGCCACCAGCAAGGACAGCCGTCAGCACGGCGAGGACTACGCCGAGCCAGACGAGTACCCTGAGGCCTGATTTTTTGGGGCCAGTTCGTGCCATTGTCGATCTTTCTCTTATTCACTCCAGGAACCGCCGGTGCGAGCAATTGCCCGCACCGGCGGCAGCCCGCTGCCGTAGAGGTGTTGAAATGCGGTGAGCGGGGACTAGCTGTCCTTCTTGCCCTCGTCGTTGAGGCGCTTCAGGGTCTCATCCGGGGTCTCGGGGGCCGCGGCGGCGGTACCGGGAGTTCCGGCGTCCTGGGTGGTCAGCGAGGACGCGTCGTCGGGAACAACCGTGGGCTCCTCTTCGGCAACGGCAGCCGGCTCCACAATTTTAGTGACAGCCTGACGGTGCACTGTCGCAAGGTTGCCGGGAGAGAGCTCCAGCACCACTTTGTTCTCTTCATCATCCATGGAGACAATCCGGCCAAAAAGACCGAAGCTCGTCATGACCTCAACCCCAGGGGCGAACTGGGACTGCAGCGTTGCTTGCTGCTCCTTGGTCTTCTTGTTGCGGCGGAACATCATAAAGATAAAAATTCCGAGCATGGCGAACAAGACGATGTTCATGGGATCCACAGGGATGTTTCCGATCTGTACTGGCGTATTGGTTTGAGGCGCCGTCCGCTTTGAACCGGGTGGCCGGGCGGCGAACCACCTGGCATCCACCGGCAGCTGCTGGAGCCACCTGCGGGAACAAAGCCGCGAACGTGCCGGGCGTCATACCCAGTCTAAAGGGAAAAGCTGAAAGGAAGGCGCTATTGGCTGTTTGGTGCCCAGTTGACGGCGTTTTCGTCGCCGTCGCTGTCTGTTTCGAAAAGGTCCAGCGGTTCCTGGCTGAACACTCCGGACGGGATGGCGTAGCCGAGGTGGGTCCATGCCGGGGCCATGGCGATGCGGCCACGCGGCGTCCGGCCCAGGAGTCCTTCGCGGACCAGGAACGGCTCCGCGACGGTTTCCACCGTCTCGGTCTCTTCCCCCACTGCGATGGCGAGGGTGGACAGGCCCACGGGCCCGCCGCCGAACTTGGTGATGAGCGCTTCCAGGACGGCACGGTCGAGCCGGTCCAGGCCCCGTTTATCCACTTCATACATGTCCAGCGCGGCGGAGGCGGCGCGGGCATCGATCTGCTCGATCCCGTGGACCAGGGCCCAGTCACGCACCCGGCGGAGCAGGCGGTTGGCGATACGCGGCGTCCCCCGCGACCGTCCGGCGATTTCGCTGAATCCGGCGGAGTTGACCTTCAGGTCCAGCAGCCCGGCGGACCTCCTGAGGACGAGCTCAAGTTCCGGCACGGAGTAGAACTCGAGGTGTCCGGTGAAACCGAACCGGTCGCGCAACGGACCGGGCAGCAATCCGGCGCGGGTGGTGGCACCCACCAGCGTGAAGGGAGGCAGGTCGAGCGGGATTGCTGTGGCACCGGCGCCTTTTCCCACCACAATGTCCACGCGGAAGTCCTCCATGGCCATGTACAGCATTTCCTCGGCCGGGCGGGACATCCGGTGGATCTCGTCCAGGAACAGGACCTCGCCTTCGGAGAGGGAGGAGAGGATGGCTGCGAGGTCGCCGGCGTGCTGGATGGCGGGGCCGCTGCTGATCCGCAGGGGTGCGTTCATTTCGGCTGCCACGATCATGGCGAGCGTGGTTTTGCCCAGGCCGGGCGGCCCCGAGAAGAGCACATGGTCCGCGCTGCGGCCGCGCATCCGCGACGCCTGCAGGACCAGCGAGAGCTGTTTCCGGACGCGGTGCTGGCCGACAAAGTCGTCCAGGTTTTTGGGCCGGAGGGCGGCTTCGATGGCCCGGTCTTCGGGCTCCTCCACAGCCGCCACGACGGATGCGTCAGCCACGGCTGCCTACACGGTTGCCGGCACGCGCGCCGTCCTGGCCAAGCCAGCGGAGCGTGGTCCGCAGGATTTCGGCGACATTGCCGCGGAAGGAGACTTCGGGGTCGTCAGCCAGCGCCTTGTCGATACTCGACGTGGCGTCCTTTTCCGACCAGCCGAGGCTGGTCATGGCGGCCACCACCTGTGGCTTCCAGGCGGCCTCGGCCGGGGTGGCTACGCTGGCGGCGCCGGCCGTTCCGTGCGGCACCAGCTTGCCGGCCAGTTCCAGCACGATCCGGCCGGCCACTTTGGGGCCGATGCCGGGCACTTTGGTGAACGTTTTACTGTCACCGGTGTGGGCGGCAACCCGGATGGCTTCAGGTTCGTGCACGGCAAGGACTGCCAGCGCGAGGCGCGGACCCACGCCGCTGACGCTCAGCAGGACATCGAAAACTTCGCGTTCGTCGTCGGAGGCAAATCCGAACAGGGTCAGCGAATCCTCGCGGACGATCAGCGAGGTGAAGAGCTTGCCTTCTTCGCCGGCGCGGAGGCGGCTGAGGGTCTGGGGCGTGGCGTTGACGCTCATCCCTGCGCCGTTGAGGTCGATCACGGCAGTGGAAAGGCCAACATGCGCTACGGTTCCGCGAAGGAAACTGATCAAAGCCGGGCTCCTGGTGTACCGCCGGGCTCTTTGGAACAGGACCGGCTATCCGAACATATCTACGAATACCCTAGCAAGCGCCGCGGACATTCACCGTGCGCGGCGCGCCTTCGCCTCGGCTTCCGCCCAGGCCCGCTGGGCCGGCGTCAGCGAGAGGCTGCCCGGGCCGGTGGTGGCTATTGCGGCGCCGCTGCCGGCCCGCCAGGCGTGCGTGATGGCCAGCGCCAAGGCATCTGCGGCATCGGCGGGGCGGGGCGGCGCGTCCAGCCGCAGGATCTTCGTGACCAGTTTGGTCACGGCTTCCTTGTTGGAGTTGCCGCTGCCGGTGACGGCGGCTTTGACCTCCGACGGCGTGTGCAGCGCCACCGGGATTCCGCGCCGGGCTGCGGCTGCGATCACCACGCCGGAGGCCTGCGCCACACCCATCACCGTGCTGACGTTCAGCTGGGAGAAGACGCGTTCGACGGCGAGGACGTGGGGTTCGTAGCGGTCCAGCCAATCGTCGATGGCCAGCGCGATGACCAGGAGCCGCTGGTCCAGGGTTTCGTCCGGGGAGGTGCCTACCACTCCGACGCCCACCATGGTGGCCCGCCGGTTCCGCTCGACGTCGACGACGCCTATGCCGCAACGGGTGAGGCCCGGGTCAACGCCCAGTACTCGCAGCGTCACGCTCCGCCATCCGCCCTAGGCCGCAAGGAGGAAGGTCACTCTGATTCCAGGGCGGCCTGGACTTCGTCGCTGAGGTCGGCGTTGCTGTAGACGTTCTGGACGTCGTCGAGGTCTTCCAGGGCGTCAACGAGCTTCATGAACTTCTTGGCTGCGTCAAGGTCGAGGGGAACCTCCATGGACGGAACGAACTCGGCCTCGTCGGTGTCGTATTCGATTCCGGCTTCCGTCAGGGCGTCGCGGACGGCCTGGAGGTCCTTGGGGTCCGAGTGGATCTCGAAGGTGTCGCCGTTGTCCTTGACTTCCTCAGCGCCGGCGTCGAGGACGGCCATGAGGACGTCGTCCTCGGTGAGCTCCTTCTTGGGCAGGGACACCACGCCCTTGCGGCTGAAGAGGTAGCTGACTGAACCGGGATCTGCGATGGTGCCGCCGTTGCGGGAAATGGCAAGCCGGACTTCGGACGCCGCACGGTTCTTGTTGTCCGTGAGGCACTCGATGAGCAGGGCCGAGCCCTGCGGGCCGCGGCATTCGTACATGATCTCGGTGTAGTCGACCACTTCACCGGTCAGGCCCGCACCGCGCTTGATGGCGCGGTCGATGTTGTCGGCGGGCACCGAGGTCTTCTTGGCCTTGGTGACAGCAAGTTCAAGGCTCGGGTTGCCGGCCAGGTCCGGACCGCCCATGCGGGCAGCGACTTCGATGTTCTTGATCAGCTTGGCGAACGATTTTGCGCGGCGGCTATCGAGGATGGCCTTCTTGTGCTTGGTCGTTGCCCATTTGGAGTGGCCTGACATGCTTTACGCTTCTCCTCTGATCA
>JBKKDH010000155.1:0-2572 GCA_046708445.1 Arthrobacter sp. | reverse complement strand
TTGCGGCTTCCTTCATCTGGGGGGTCAACACACTGTTCCTGCTGGACGCCGGCCTCAGCAACTTCGAGGCCTTCGCCGCCAACGCCTTCTTCACAGTCGGTATGGTGATTTTTGAGGTCCCCACCGGTGTGGTGGCCGACGGCTGGGGCCGCCGGGTGTCGTTCCTGCTCGGCACCGTGACCCTCGCAGTTTCAACCTACTTTTACTACCTGCTGTGGCAGCTGTCCGCACCCTTCGTGTGGTGGGCTGTGGTCTCGGTGCTGCTGGGCCTGGGCTTCACGTTCTTCTCGGGGGCGGTGGAGGCCTGGCTGGTGGATGCGCTGCATTTCTCGGGCTATGAGGGTGGGATGGAGGCGGTGTTCGGGCGCGGGCAGATGGTGTCCGGGGTGGCCATGCTCGTTGGCTCGGTGGCCGGTGGGGTCATTGCCCAGGCCACGGACCTCGGCGTGCCGTTCCTCGTGCGGGTGGGCGTGCTGCTGGCCATGTTTGCGTTGGCGTTTTGGCTCATGCACGACGTCGGATTCACCCCCGAGCGCTCCACGCACCCCCTCCGTGCAACGCGGGCAGTGCTGTCCGCCTCGATCGACAACGGCCTGAAAATCCCGCCCGTGCGGTACGTGATGCTGGCTGCCCCGTTTAGTACCGGCGTCGGGTTCTACGTCTTCTATGCCCTGCAGCCGTTCCTGCTGGAACTCTTCGGGGACCCCCGCGCGTACTCCGTGGCCGGATTGGCGGCGGCAATCGTGGCCGGCGCCGAGGTGGTGGGGGGCTGGCTCGCACCCCACGTCCGGGGCCTGTTCCGCAAACGCACGTCGGTGCTGATCCTGAGTGGCTGTAGCAGCGCGCTGCTTCTCCTGGTGCTCGGGTTCACCCAGGTGTTCTGGGTGGCCCTGGCTCTGCTGACGGTGTGGGCTGTGGTCGACTCCGCGGCAACACCCGTGCGGCAGGCCTACATAAACGACATGATCCCGTCAAAGCAGCGGGCCACCGTGCTCAGCTTTGATTCACTGATGGGATCGAGCGGGGGCGTTGTGGTGCAGCCGGCGCTCGGCCGGGGCGCCGACGTGTTCGGCTATCCCGCCTCCCTTGCCATGGCGGGGGTGATCCAGCTCTTTGTGGTCCCGTTCCTGCTGGCGAGCCGGCGGCAGGGCTCCCCCGCCGACGAGGCCAACGCCGCCACGAAGCCATCGACCGGGGAAACCAGCCCCTAGAAGCCGAAATGCTTGTCGAATCTTTCGCGGCCCATGCGGCCAAGCCTTTCCACGGTGTGCCAGCTGATCACCGCCAGGAGCAGGGTCAGCAGGATGGCCGACACAGCCACGAGCGGCGGAAGATCGGCTGTTGAACCGTGGTTGAGCCACAAAATGACCGGATAGTTCCAGAGGTACGCCGCGTAGGAGACCGTGCCCAGCAATTGCAGGGGCCGCGACCACGGGGGCATGTGGCGCTCACTGGAAGCAGCCAGAACCACCAGGACGGCCGCCGCAAGCATGGCCAGCGGGCCGCCAACGAAGAAGAACGCCGGCGATTCGTTGGCCTTGGGAAAGAACATCAGCGAAGCCAGGACCGCGGCCGCCCCCAGCAGGGCCGCCCGGCTGGTGCTGCGCCCGGAGAACCAGCCAAACAGCCGCACCCGGTACAGCCGCAGTGCCGCACCGATGATCAGGCCGAGCCCCCACGTCGTCGGAAGCGCGTAGACCAGTGAGTGCAGGTGCGGGGCCAGGATCAACATCGACAAGACACTCGCGGCCATTAATGAAACGACGACGGCGGCCGACCAGCCAATCAGGCGGCCCTGCCGGTTCTTCCGCAGGGCGGGCAGCAGGAGCGCCGGCCAGATGAGATAGAACTGTTCCTCCACCGCCAGCGTCCAGAGCGGCCCGATGGCCAAGCTGACATCGAACGGCAGCGGCAGGTCTTTGAGGTAGCCGAAACCGGCCAGGAGTGTGTAGCCGATGATTCCCTTCGACCGATCCCCGAGGACGTCGGCCGTGAGTTCCACGATGGCATATACGCCCAGAAAGGCGGTCAGGGCCGGCAGCAGGCGGAAGGCCCGATGCGCGTAAAAGCGTCCGTAGCGGACTTTTCGGTGCCGCTCGATATCCCTCATCAGCACGCCGGTGATCAGGTAACCGCTCAGCACGAAGAACACAATGACACCGATGATGCCGGCGCCCTGGAAGACTCCGGGCCACGAATGCCCCAGCAGGACGGCGCCAACGGCGGCACCGCGTAGGACATCCAGCCCGCCCAACCTCTGGCGCACCGCAGTTTGCCGCGCGGCCGTCTCCACGGTTCCACCAATGAGCAACGTCACATAACCTCCGGGGCCTTCGTCCGGCCGGTTCCCGCCTTGGCTGGACCAAGGCAGGAACCGACCCTTGTTTATTGACTGAATTTCACGGGCGGCAGGCCCGCAGCCCTCCAGTCTTCCGGAGGTTTCTGGATAAAACCTGACTGCCGAACCCCATAAGGCACGCATGGGCGACCGGAATGGGGAGGAATGCAGAAGGGGGCGGTAGGCGGGTCGGGGCCGTATTGAATTGTGGGGGGGCGGTGTGTGATTAGCCGG
>JBKKDH010000154.1:0-14292 GCA_046708445.1 Arthrobacter sp. | reverse complement strand
ACGAGCTGGCGCCGTCGGCAACGAGCTTTCGGGCCATGGACGCGGGGATCGGGCCGTACCCGTCGAGGGTGGCTGGTTCGTCGGTAAGGCCCATCAGGGCGAACACCGGCACGGTCACGAGAACCTGCGCCGCGGGCGGCAGCACATGGCCCGCATCGACCCCGCCCGTGACCGGAAGGCGGCCAGCCACGCCATCATCGCTGGTGCTGGTGGCCGTCGTGCCTGTGTTGCCGGCGGTTGGCTTTGTGCGGCCTGTGGGGTCTGTGTTGCCGTTCTTGGCATCATCGAGGGTGAAGCCAGCGCTGAGGAGCAATTTGGCGGCGATGTCGGCGCGCATCTGGGTCATCGTCCGGGTTTCGGCGGGTCCTTGTAGGGCGCGCGCGGCGGCGGTCATGCGGTTCCTGATCCCGGCTGCCTGGTCCGCGGGCAGGTAGGCGGAGAGCCAGGCCATGCCGTCCCGGTCCGGGGCGTACTCCAGCCGCCGGTCCCGGACACTCTTAGTGTGCCGTTTTTCGATGCTGACCGGGTGGTGGCGTTCCCGCCAGGTCCGGGCCTTGTGCCGAAACCTGGACGGGACGAGTTCCCCGGCCGGGCACTCCCGGGCCCGGTCCGATGCGTCCGTGTCCAGGAAGTGGGCTTCCATCGAGGCGGCCCCGGCCGGGTCCCGGCCGGTTGTTTCTTCGACCATCACCCTCGCGTGCTGCCAGGAAATGCTCCCCTCCTGCAACGCGGCGAGCGTCCGCGGCAGGGTAGTGGTGAGTTCGTGGGACTGGGCCAGCAGGGCGGAGGCGGAGCGTTCACTGACCGTCAGCGCACAGGCGACCTCGGATACAACGGCCATCTCCTGGGCAGTGTGCTGGCCAGGAGATGTAGCCGGGGCGGCCAGGGCTTCGGATTTCGCGGCGAACCCGGCGGCGAACCGCACTTTCCTGGCGGCGAGCATGGCTTCGATCCGGGCTGTCAATTCAAGCCCCTCCAGGCACGCATCCGCCTGGTCACGGAGCGGGTTAGGACTGGTGGACTCAGAGCGGCCCTCGCTGCGGTCTTCCAACACCGCAAGCGCAGCCATGGAAGCCATCATGGCGTCCATGGAATCTACTCTTGCTCCGCTGTGCATACTCCATCATCCTGCGAGGCACCCACAAAAACGGCGAAGCAAATGCCCTATGTGGATAACCTCCGGGCCGTTCGCAAAGGGACACCCGGGAAGGTTCTCTGCCGTCGGCGACGAGAGCCGCAAGTGTGCGCCCGCGCCAATCCGCGGGGCTGCAAGTGTATGTTCGCGCCAGCTGGAAGGAAACCCTAGCCGAAGACCAGGTGCGCCGCGCTGAAGATGGCGAGTCCGGCCAGCGAGCCCACCACGGTGCCGTTGATCCGGATGAACTGCAGGTCCTTGCCCACCTGGAGTTCGATCTTCTGGGACGTCTCTTCGGCATCCCAGCGTGCCACGGTATCGGTGATCACGCCCGCGATGTCCGAGCGGTACGTCCGCACCAGGTAGCCCGCCGCATCGCCGATCCAAGCATTGACCTTGCCGGCCAGTTCGGCGTCGTTGACCAGGCGTGAGCCGAAGTCACGGACTGCCGCCTTGAACTTCACCGTCAGTTCACTGTTGGGATCGTCCACGGCGGTGAGCAGCGCGTTCTTCACGGTGCCCCAGGTCCGGGAGGCAAGTTCGCGGACCTCCGGATCTCCCAGGACCTGGGCCTTGATGTCCTCCGCCCGCGCGATCATCGCGGGATCATGCTGGAGGTCCTGCGCGAGATCGTTGAGGTATTTGTCGATCTGCTGCCGCACCTGGTGGTTGGGATCGGACTGAACGGCACGGGTGAACTTGAGGATCTCCACGTAAACCTTGTCTCCCACGAGCCCGTCTACAAACTGCGGAACCCAGGTGGGGGACCGGTCCGACACCAGCCGGGTGACGGTTTCGTGGTTGTCGTCCACCCAGTCGGCGGCACGGTCCACCAGCAGGTCCACCAGCTTGTGGTGGTGGCCGTCGGCGAAAATCCGCTCCGCCATCCGTCCCACGGGAGGTCCCCACGGCGGCGCCAGCAAATGCTTGCGAACCATTCCTTCGATAACTGCCTGGACGTCGTCGTCATTCAACACCTTGAAGGCACCGCGGATGACGGCGGCACCCTCCTTCGCCACCCGCTCGGCGCCGCCGGGCGTTGCAAGCCATTCGCCGGCCTTCCGCGCGATGTTCACGCTGGCGAGCTTGTCCTGGACCACCTGTTCGGACAGGAAATTAGTCTCCACGAATTCACCCAGCGACGCCCCGATCTGGTCCTTGCGGCGCGGAATGATGGCGGTATGCGGGATCTTAATTCCCATCGGGTATTTGAACAGCGCCGTGACGGCGAACCAGTCGGCCAGCGCGCCCACCATGCCGCCCTCCGCGGCCGCCCGGACGTACTGCAGCCACGGATACTCCTTCTGGAAGGCGAACGCGAACACAAAAATGACCGCCATGGCGATGAGCAGGCCCAGCGCCACCAGCTTCATTTTCCGCAGCGCTGCCGCCTTTTCGGCGTCACCGGCACTGAGTTGATGGCCGACGACGGCGGCGCCCCTCTGGGCGGGCACGTCGGGCCGGGTGGGGTCCTGCCTGGTAATTGGCTCAGAGTTCACCTGCATGTGCCCAGCCTAGTCCCGCATGCGATCGCAGGGTCGGCTACCGTGGCAGCATGACCACCGACGAGTCTGTACCCCACCGGCCCCTGGTCTTTGCCCACCGGGGTGCCAGCGCCGCCTTTGCCGAACATACCCGCGCCGCGTACCTCCAGGCACTGGCCGACGGCGCCGACGGCGTTGAGTGCGACGTTCACCTCACCCGGGACCAGCACGTTGTCCTGCTCCACGATGCGAATCTGGACCGCACCTCCGACGGAACCGGGCCGGTTGCGGACCGCACGCTCCAGGAATTGAGGCTCCTGGATTTCTCGTCCTGGAAGGGAGTGCGGATTCCCGAGAAGTACGGAGCACGGTCGGAACAGTTCCTCACCCTGGCTGATCTCCTTGGCATCCTACGCGCCGCCGGACGGCCTGTGGGCCTGGCCATTGAACTGAAGCACCCCAGCCCCTACCAGCTCAAGCTGGAAGACCGCGTCCTGAGTGTTCTCCGGAGCGAAGGCTGGGACCCCCGGACCTCATCGGTGGACAACGTCCGCGTGACGTTCATGAGCTTCAGCCCGGATTCCGTAAAACACTTGCTCCACACGGTCCCGGCGGAGTTTATCTGCCAGTTGGTGGACGAAATAGACGTCGATGAAGTCCGCGAGGAGCTGGGGCTGGGTGCGCTCACCGGCAGCGCTATCGCCAACGTTATGAGGGCTGCGCAGCTGGAAGGCGAACGCATCCTGGACGAGTGCGAAGTGAGGCTGGCCGGGCCGGGCATCGACTACGTGCGCCAGCATGCCCGGACAGTGCAGCGGTGGCTGGAATCCGGCCGGCGCTTCCGGGTATGGACCGTGGATTCCGAGCGGGACGTGGCGCTCTGCCAGGGCCTGGGCATCCATGAGATCACCACGAACATGCCAGCCCGGGTACTGTCCCAGCTTTAGGCAGACGGGAATGACCGGCTGATCGCGCCAGTCCGTTCAACCGCCGACCGGAACAGCGGCGGACCGGTTCATGCGCCGCACGGGGCTGTGGTTGAGTGGAGCCATGCCTTTTCACTGGCCCGGCGCCGTTCATTGGTCCAGCACCGCCACCCAGACCCTCTCGGCGGCTGCCCTGAGCGCGCTGCTGATGACCAGCGCCATGAAGCACTTCCGCAATCCCGGCTTCTACCGCCAGGTGGTCCCGGACTACCTTTGCCGCGACGACGGGTCCACGCCGGCCGCCGGCGCACCGGGCGCGGCACGGCCCCTCGCCGTGATGACGCGCCACGAGTGGATCGCGCTGAGCGGCCTCGTGGAGGCGGGTGCCGCCGTCGGCCTTCTCATCCCCGCCACGCGCCGCGCCACGGCCGCGGGCGTTGCCGCTCTCTTCGGCGTGTTCGTGGCTGGCCATGTGGACGCCATCAGGCGCGCCTATGGCCCGGATGGTTCACCCACCCTGCGCGCAGTGCACATCGCCCGTTTGCCCCTGCAGGTGCCCCTTATTCTGTGGGCCTGGAGCCTGCGTAACGCCGGCCGGCGGCGACGTTGAAGAAACTCCTGGCTTCCCCGGCAGTCCGCGTGGGGCTGTCCATCAGCATCGCCACCGGACTCTACGGAGTTTCCTTCGGCGCGCTGTCTGTCACCTCGGGACTGAACTTCTGGCAGACCATGGCGCTGAGCCTCCTGCTGTTCAGCGGCGGCTCCCAGTTCGCGTTTATCGGAGTGGTGGCTGGCGGCGGATCCGGCGTCGCGGCCATGAGCGCAGCCACCCTCCTGGGGATGCGCAACGGCATCTACGGCATGCAGCTCAACGCGCTCCTCCACCCGACCGGCTGGCGCAAGTATGTGGCAGCGCAGCTCACCATCGACGAGTCGACCGCCACCAGCACCGGCCAGACCGATCCGGCTGAGCAGCTGCGGGGCTTCTGGGCTGCGGGGATCGGCATCTATGTCCTGTGGAATCTGTTCACCGCCGTGGGCGCGCTCGCCGGGGCGGGCCTGGGTGATCCCAAGCAGTGGGGGCTGGACGGTGCGGCCGTTGCTGCCTTCCTGGCGCTCCTGTGGCCGCGGCTGAAGGGCAGGGAGCCGGTGGCCATCGCCGTCGTCTGTGCCCTGGCGACCGTCCTCGCGGTGCCGTTCGTGCCGGCCGGCGTGCCGATCCTGATCGCTGCAGTGGTTGCCGCCGTGATCGGCTGGTTCAGCCACGGCCGCAGCGACGAGGGCCTGGAACCAGACGTTGACCCATATGCGGAGCATCATCACGGCCATCACCGCTCCACTGGTCCGACGAAGGCGGGCGCATGAACCTCTGGATCTGGTTGTTGCTGGCGTGCGTCCTTGCCTATGCGTGGAAGCTGGTGGGCTACTTCGTGCCGGCGAGACTCCTCGAAAACCCCCGCATGTCGCGCGTGGCAGGCACCATGACCATCGGCCTGCTGGCTTCACTGACCATCGTCAATGCGGTGGCGTCCGGGCAGAACCTGGCAGCCGATGCCAGGCTCGGAGCCCTTGCGGCGGCAGCCGTTGCGCTGGCCTTCCGGGCTCCGTTCCTTGTGGTGGTGCTGGTCGGTGCCGGGGCCGCCGCTGCACTTCGCCTCATCGGATGGCACTGACCCGCGCCTTACGGGAGGCACGTGCCTCTGGTGACGTGGAACATGGCAGCGGTATCATGGGCTTGGCTATGCAGCTGGCCATGGACATTCTCTTGTTAAGCGGTGACCATGGAAAACCCCCTGTATGTAGCCGGCGACAGACCCGGGACGCCACCCAAAGTGGCGTCCGCCAGACGACGTGCGGGATTGCCCGTGAAGCGGTTCTTCTCCCGTTTCAGGTCGCTTTCAGATGTTCCTGCCTCGGACCTGAAAATGCTCTCTGAGCGCATCACCCTGGCGCTGGATTTGGGGAGCGAGCCCCGTGTCTCGGCCCTCCACGCAGCGTTACGCGTTGAACTGCGTAACCGCGAGTCAGCGCTTAACGATTGACCTCTTCAGCACGAATGTATGGTCCACTGAAGAAGGGCCGCCGTCAGTCAGGGCGGCCGTAAGGAGGAACATCATGAACGAACAGCCGCAAGCCACGGCCCAGGATGATGGTGCCGAAGCCACGACCACCGGCAGCCACCCCAAGGTGCGCCCGGCCTACATTGACTCCAGCGGTTCCGAGGCCACCCGGGAACTCCGCGACAAAGCGCGCCGCCGCCGGGACGCCGAAGAAAAGCTTCAGCAGCACTTGCTTGAAGCTAAGGAACACACTCCCCATGCCGACACACACCCGCATACTTCGCCCGAAGACGATGGCAGGGAAGACGATGGCAAGGAAGACGATAGCCAGAAGACCGCGGATTAGCTGGAAGAACCCAAGGTTAATGCCGTGCCCGCGGTGTCCGCTCTGACCCGCGGGCACGGCATTCTTGTGCAGCGTTATGCTGTCGGGCTACGCGGTGGCCGCGCCGTCGGCTGAGCCGGTCCGGCGGCCGCATTCTTCTACTGCGAGTTCGTACCAGACCTGGGCGCCGAATTCCGGGGTGGCAGTGTCCAGGTTCTGGAACAGTGCGTCCAGGAGATTTGCCAGTTCTTCGGCGGAAAGGTTCGGGAGTACTTCTTCCGGTCCGCGGGGATCGTTGATGAAATGGGACAGCTGTGAGCTGTTCATCGTGGCTTGATTTCGTCGGATCGGATACGCAGGAAACTGTTCATGAGTCGCTCCATCTGGGAATTCAGAGGCTGGCTGCGTAACCCCACTCGAGTCTATTCCAACGATTGGATGCCCACAATGGGCCGCCCGCGGCGCACTCTAAGCGGCCCGCGACGCGTTTACCGGCGACTCGCCTAGCTGAACCGGCGCCCCGGGACGTACTCGCCCGGCAGCCGGTCGCCAGGCAGTTGGGCTGCCGGCAAGGGAACGTGTGCGGGAAGCGGCCGATACGGCCGTTCCGCACGGATAGCGTCCTCGACAAGGGCCACGGGGCGGCGCCAGGCGTCAGAACCAGGCTCCATCGTGTCCACGACGCCGATCAGCATGGCGAGCAGCCGGAAAATGTCCGTCATGGAGATGTCAGCGCGCAGAGTGCCCTGTCCCTGCCCGCGTCCCAGCAGGATGCCGATGGAATCGATGAGGGAGCCGGTGATTCCGGTCAGGAGCTGCCGCCGCCCGGCTACGGCGCCGAGCAGGTTCGCGTCCGTGCTGGCCGCGGCCATGATCGCCTCGATAACCCGGAACAGTCCGGCGGCCGCGTCGATGTCAGCCAATGCGTCGTCGATGACCGGGTCCACTGTCAGCCTGAGCTGCCGGTTAAGGGCGGCAAGGACCAACTCCTCCTTGTCCGCGAAGTTGCGGAAGAGGGTTGCGGGTCCGACGCCGGCCGTGGCGGCTATGGTCTGCAGCGGCACTTCCGGACCGAATTCCTGGAAGCATTGCCGGGCCGCCGTAATGATCTTGTCCACGTTGCGCGCTGCGTCTGCGCGGAGTGGTTTGCGGGCGACTGCGATGCTCATGCGATCAGGGTAGCAACGGAGCCCGGGGCGATCACCGTTACTGGAGGGTAGGCGGTTATGTGACGTGCGCGGCGCGGGGAAAGGAGCTTTGCCGTCACTGCCTCCGTGGCACACTGGCTGTATGTTGCTTGCATTCTCCGTTGCACCGTCCGGCACGCCCAGCGGCGGTTCCCGCCCCACCGACGCGTCAGTTCACGACGCCGTTGCCGCCGCCGTGAAAATCGTCCGGGAGTCGGGACTTCCCAACCAGACGGATTCCATGTTCACCACCATCGAGGGTGAATGGGATGAAGTCTTTGATGTGGTGAAAAAGGCCACGGAGGCGGTTGGCCAGTTCGGCAGCCGGGTTTCGCTGGTCATCAAGGCGGACATCCGGCCCGGTTATTCAGGTGAGCTCACCGCCAAGGTGGAACGGCTGGAAGGCGCACTCGCAAAAGACGACGCGTAAGCGCCGGGCTTCCCATCAGGCCAGCCATCAGTCAGTGGCCATCCAACTCATGGACGGCGTGGTCCAGGAGGTCGCGCTGAACTGGCCGCTGGATTCGCGCCTGCCCCCATGCCAGACTGTGGCCATGTTCGAGCACAAGCCCCAGCCAGGCTGGATTGCAGTCGAAGAATTCCTGACGGACTCGGTGGTCCATCCCAACGCATCCTTGCAGCAGGCGGTGCAATCGGCCGTCGACGCCGGGATGCCGCCGATTGAAGTGACCCCCAACGCCGGGAAGCTGCTTAAGCTCTTGGTCCAGATATCCGGCGCACGCCGCGTTTTGGAGATCGGCACGCTGGCCGGCTTCAGCACCATCTGGATGGCCCAGGGCCTTCCCGACGACGGCCGGCTGGTCACGTGCGAATACCTCGGCAAGCACGCGGAGGTGGCCAGGACGAACCTGGACGCCGCCGGTGTGGGCCACAAAGTGGAAATCCGAATCGGCGCCGCGCTGGATTCCTTGGCTGCGCTGGAGGCTGAAGGCCATGAGCCCTTCGACTTTGTCTTCATTGATGCGGACAAGGAGAACGACTCCAACTACCTTGAGTGGGCAGTACGGCTGGGCCGTCCGGGCGCCACGGTCATCCTGGACAACGCGGTGTGGGAAGGGGCCGTGCTGGAGCCATCCATGGACCCGGTGAATGCGCCGGGAATCGTCAGCGCGCTGGAACTGATGGGCAAGCACCCGCGGCTTGACGCGACCGTGATCCAGACCGTCGGCTCCAAGGGATGGGACGGTTTCGCGCTCGCCGTGGTCCGCTGACAGGCGCCCCTTCGGCAAGCTCCGCCCCCCGGAAACTGCTAAGTATGCTTAGAATAATGTTCCGGCCGGATCACCGGACCGGGCGGAGAGCATGCAGCGGAGGTACACGATGAAAGCGTCACCCACCCTGGCCAGCAACCTTCAGATGGTCCTCACGGACCTGATCGAGCTCCACGTGCAAGGAAAGCAGGCACACTGGAACCTCGTCGGCACGAACTTCCGGGACCTCCACCTCCAGCTGGACGAGATCATCGCCGCCGCCCGACAGTTCGCGGACGAGGCGGCGGAACGGATGCGGTCCCTGCACGCCCTGCCCGATGGCCGGAGCAACACGGTCTCCGCGGATACCCGCCTGGAGGAGTTCCCCGCGGGGCTTGTCGCGACCAAGGACACCGTCAAACTGATCACCGGCAGGCTGGAACGGACGGTGAAGACAGCACGCGACGTCCACGACGAAGTGGACGAGGAAGATCCCACCAGCGCCGACCTGCTGCACGCCATCATTGAACGCCTGGAGCAGTTCGCCTGGATGGTGAACGCCGAGACCATGTCGTCGTCGGCGGCCGTCACCGGGCCGGCTGACAAGTAGCCTGCGGCAGGCAGGCGGATATGCCCGTGCCCCCGGAAAAACCCAGCACCCGGACCGATGAAGCGATGACCAGCCGTCCGCTGGCCGTCAGTCTCTCCCAGCTGGGCCAGGACCGCGGCCCAGTGCCCCTGCAGCCTTTGCTCGACGCCGTGGCTTTAGCCGTGGGGGACGTGCCCGGACTCCTGGCGCTGGCCAGGGAAGCAGGACAGGCATGGCCGCAGCCTGGCCAGGGCAACACGGCGGGGCTTTGGGAGCTGCTCGCCTCCGTCGCCGCTGTGGATGTCGCTGCCGGCAGGATCTTTGAACCACACCTTGACGCGCTGGCCATCCTCGCGCAGTCGGGCAGGGACCCGGCCCGGGTTGACGGCGCGTGGGGCGTGTTCGCCGCCGAGGGCCCCGGCGCCAGGCTGGAGGCCAAAGCAGGCGACGCCGGCATCCTCCTGAGCGGTTCAAAACCGTGGTGCTCTTTGGCGCCGAAGCTGGATCATGCCGTGATCACCGCCCACACCGAAACAGGCGGCAGGGCCGCCTTCGCGGTCGATCTGCACCACCCGGGAGTGACCTGCGAGGAACCCGACTGGGTGGCCCGCGGACTGCAGGAAATCCCCAGCGGCACCGTGCATTTCAACCACGTGCCGGCTGAGCAGCTGGGCGGGGACGGCTGGTACTTCAGCCGCCCGGGCTTTGCGTGGGGCGGCATGGGCGTGGCAGCGTGCTGGCTCGGCGGAGCCGTAGCCGTGGCCCGGGACTACAGGGACTCCCTGCGCGCAGCCGCGGACCGGGGCCGCGAACCTGACCAGATTGCCCTTGCCGGCTTGGGCGAGACGGACCGCATCCTTTCGTCCTCCCTCCAGTACCTGGCGCGGACAGCGGCACTGATCGACGACGGCGGACTCGCGGGCGGCGATCGGCCCTCCTACGGCAGTGAACACCAGCAGCCAGTCAGGGATCAGCACCCGCGTGCGGACCGCAGCCCGTGGAGCGAAGCGCTGCGCGTCCGCGGCACCGTGGCTGCCGCCGTCGAACGCGTCCTGTCCCTCGTCAGCCGGAACCGCGGGCCGGCACCATTGGCTTTCGACGAACCGTACGCCAAGCGGATGGCCGACCTGGCGCTCTACGTGCGCCAGCACCACGCCCAGCGCGACGACGCGCAGCTCGGCGCACTCACCTTGAAAGGAGAGCAGCCGTGGTGACCTTTTCGCACACCGATGAGGGCACGGACGAGGCCGTCTGGGCTGCCAGCGGACTGACCGCCATCGCCGAATTCCCTCTTGCGCGGGAGGAACTGGCCTGCATGAGGTTCGTGGTCCTGTCGGCCCACCCCGACGACGAGACGCTAGGAGCGGGCGGGCTGCTCGCGCAGCTGCACAGCCTCGGGGCCCACGTCGAAGTTTTGTTGTGCACCGCGGGGGAGGGCTCGCACCCCGACTCCGAAACCGTCTCCCCGGGCCAGCTGGGAACCACCCGTGTCAACGAGTTTGCCGCGGCCTTGGCGGCGTTGGGCCACGCCGGAAACTGGCGCTTCCTGGGACTCCCGGACAGCGCTTTGGCCGGGCACGGGGATGCGATTGCGGCGGGGATCCGGGACGCGGCGAGCCGCCACGCCGGTCCAGCGGACCAGCTGGTGGTTGTGGCTCCGTACCGCGGCGACGGCCACGCTGACCACGATGCCGTGGGTGCGGCCGCGGCGCAGGTGGCGCGGGACGGCGGCCATGGACTGCTGGAGTACCCCATCTGGTACTGGCTGTGGGCGACGCCGGACCATCCTGCTTGGGAGTCCTGGGTCCGGCTTCCGCTGGACCCGGCAACACAGGAGGCCAAGGCAGCGGCGATGCACGCCCACGCGAGCCAGGTCCTCCCGTTGTCGCCCCTTCCGGGGGACGAAGCGTTACTAAGCGCAGAGTTCCTCCGGCACTTTGAGCGCCCCTTTGAAGCCTTCGCGTGGACGCCTGCCACCGGCCGTGTTGCTGAAACCCGTGTTAGTGAAACCCGTGTTGCTGAAACCCGTGTTAGTGAAACCGGTGCTGTCGCGCCGCACAGCAGCGCCGACGCCGAACGGATCTTCGACGATGTTCATTCGGCCTCGGAGGATCCCTGGCAGTACACCACCAGCTGGTACGAGCGACGGAAGCGCGCCCTGACCCTGGCTGCCCTGCCCCGGGAACACTACCGTTCCGGCCTTGAGGTCGGCTGTTCCATCGGCACGCTCACCGTTGACCTCGCGGACCGCTGTGCCGACCTCCTCGCCGTGGACGCCAGCAGCACCGCCCTGGAGCGTGCCGCCGAGAGGCTGGCTCTGTTCCCCGGCGTGAGGACCCGGCAGTGTACTCTTCCCCAGGAGTGGCCGGAGGGCACGTATGACCTGATAGTGGTTTCGGAGGTGGGCTACTACCTGTCGCCGGCCGAGTTTGGCCTGCTCCTGGAACATGTCGGGGCCTCCATGGCGCCGGACGGCACCCTTGTGCTGTGCCACTGGCGGCACCCCGTCTCCGGCTGGGAGCTCGACGGCGATACCGTCCACACGCTGGCCCGGGACCGTCTACCCTGGCCCGCCGCAGGCCTCTACCGGGAGCGGGATTTTGTGCTGGAGATCCTGGTGGCACCGGATGCCCAGATGCCCCGGGAATCTGCTGAATCCCCGGACAGCGGCGCCGCCTCGCCCGGGGAGCCGTGACATGGTGCGCGTCGGACACGTGGCAGTGGTGGTGCCGGTCCATAACGAGGAGCAGCACCTCGCCCGGGCCCTGACCGGGGTCCGGACGGCAGCCAACGCGTTGCGCTCAAGCCAGCCGGACGTCGTCGTCGACATCGTGGTGGTCCTGGACAGCTGTACCGACGGCTCCCGCGGGATCGCCGCGCGGTTCGCGGCAGCCGATCCGCGGTTGAGGGTGTTGGAGGTGGGCTTCCGGAGCGTTGGGAAAAGCCGTCGGGCCGGCATCGGGGCGCTGCTGGCTGACGGTCCGTCACCCGCAGCTGCTGTGCCCGCAGGTCCTCCGCCCCCGACTCTTCCGTCCCTTCCATCCACACGTCTATGGCTGGCCAACACGGATGCCGATTCCTTCGTGCCGATGAACTGGCTGCAGCGCCAGGTCGAGCTGGCCGATTCCGGCGCGGATGCCGTGCTCGGATCAGTAGAGCCAGACCCCGACGGCATGGACCCCGAGCTCCTGAGGCGCTGGCATGCCAGGCATCCGTTCGAGGAGCACCATGCGCACGTCTACGGAGCCAACTTCGGGGTGCGTGCTTCGGCCTACCAGTTGTCGGGAGGGTTCCCGCACCAGCGCTCACACGAGGACCGGGCGCTGGTGGAGAAGCTGCGCCGCCACGGGTTCACGATCAGGGCAACGGACAGCATCAGGGTGCTGACCTCGGGCCGCCTCCATGCCCGGGCGCCGCACGGCTTTGGCGCCTATCTTTTCGCGCTCGGCTTGGAACCGGCCGTTGCCCTGGAAAACTGATCCGGGCGGGAGTTAAACAGCCGGGCCGGGCCAGCAGGCTTTTGCCCGCTGCCCCGGCCCGTGGGTCAGGTAGTGAAAGAGTCAGTCCTTCTTGAAGGCGTCCTTGACCTTCTCGCCGGCCTGCTTCAGGTCCGCCTTGGACTGGTCCTTCTGTCCTTCGGCCTCGAGGCGCTCGTCGTCTGTCGCCTTGCCTGCGGCCTCTTTGGCCTTTCCGCCCATCTTCTCGGCGGCGTTCTCGATCTTGTCATCCAAACCCATGGTGATTCTCCCTAC
This sequence comes from Arthrobacter sp., assembly GCA_046708445.1. GTDB lineage: Bacteria > Actinomycetota > Actinomycetes > Actinomycetales > Micrococcaceae > Arthrobacter. The sequence goes on along the minus strand of JBKKDH010000154.1, from coordinate 1,623 downwards.
GGCTTGTCCGGCGGCGGAATGCTGCCGGTGATTCTTCAATGTTAGCCAGCGATGGCATTGGTCAACAGGGGCAGAAACGGCGGGAAACAGGAAGCAAACCCCATGTAAAGGATCAAGGGGGCCGACGGCGACTGGGGGGACTGGCCTCGGTCTCAGAAGAGGCCAACTCACCGCCGACCCCGCCTTATACCCGGGCCACTCATGGCCTGGGAAACCTGGACAGGATCTGCTTCTCTGATTTTCCTCCAAGATGGGGGCCCTGCCTAGCCCCGCCGATTCCCGTCGCCATCACGGGCATCACCACTGTGGCGCTCGCGGAGTTCCCGGCCATGCTGGATGTCTTCTTCCTCCTGTTTCTGCAGTTTCTCGCTCTTCTTGGTGTCGCGGGGAGGCAACTGGATGGTCTCCTCAGCCTTGATCCCGGCCTGCAGTTGGCGACCGCGTTCCATCTCGGCGTCGAACTCCGCACCGAACAGCAGCGACATGTTCAAAATCCAAAGCCACAGGAGCATCACGATCACGCCGCCCAGCGCCCCATAGGTCTTGTTGTAGTTGCCGAAGTTGGCAACGTAGAAGGCGAAGCCGAGGGAGGCGAGGACGAAAATCACCAGGGCGATCAGCGACCCGATGCTCATCCACCTGAACTTGGGCTGCTTCACGTTCGGGGTTGCGTAGTACAGGACTGCGATGATCACGATGACAAGCGCCACGATCACCGGCCACTTCGCAATGTTCCAGACGGTGAGGAAAGCCCCACTCAGCCCTATAGCACCTCCGACGGCTTCCGAGACCGGTCCACTGAGGACCAGCATGCCGGCGAGCAGGGCCACAATGACCACGGCAAGCAGGGTAACCGCCAGCATTGTTCCGCGCAGCTTCACGAACGGCCGGCCTTCGTCCACTTCGTAGATGCGGTTCATGGCCCGGCCGAATGCGCCCACATACCCGGAGGCTGACCACAGAGCGGTGGCCAGGCCGAGGAACAGCGTGAGGCCGGCGGCAGGTGAGGAGGCGAGTTCCGAGACGGGGCCGCTGATGGTGTCCACCGTTGACGCCGGGGCGATGCCCCGCACGATTTCCAGGAGAGCCGACGTCGTCTTTTCCGCATCGCCGAAGATGCCCAGCAGCGAAACGAGGGCCAGCAGTGCGGGGAACAGGGAGAGCACCGCGTAGTAGGTGAGGGCAGCTGCCAGGTCCGGGCACTGGTCCTTGGTGAACTCCCGCAGGGTTTTCTTGGCAATGTACTGCCAGGACGGCTTGCTGACGTCCGTGGGGCTGTCCGGTTTCCGGGAATCGTCGGGGGCCGGAGCGCTGCCCGCCTTTGCGGTGCTCGTTTCCGGGGCGTCGTGAGTGGCCATGGGGTGTCCTCTTCTGCGTTGGTGAAAACAGACAGGCCGACTCCTCGGTAGGAGGCGGGAGCCGGCCTGTCTGAACTGCTGGTGCTGTATTGCTGGTGTTGGACTCAGGTGTTTTGGACGTGGTCCTTCGCGTCCGCGGCTGCCCGTTGCCCTTCGGCCTTGAGGTCCGCGGCTGCGCCCTGGCCTTCGGCCTTGACGTGTTCGGCGGCGTCGGTGGCGGTGGCCTTGACGTTTTCCATGGCTTCCTGGGCGGGTTCCTTCAGGC
>JBKKDH010000153.1:0-6675 GCA_046708445.1 Arthrobacter sp. | reverse complement strand
GCAAGGTCGCGGACGTCTAATCGGCCTACAAGCTGACTAGGATGTCTTCAACTGAAGAGCTTCTGAAGCGTCTCGGTGTCTCAATTGACGCCGGGACGCTTCGTCTTGCTCTGACACACCGTTCCTACGCCTACGAAAACGGCGGAATCCCCACCAACGAGCGGCTGGAATTCCTGGGTGACTCCATCCTGGGCTTTTCCGTCACCGATGCCCTGTACCGCGACAACCCCTCGCTGCCCGAGGGGGACCTCGCGAAGCGACGCTCCGCCGTCGTCAGCACACGGGCCTTGGCCGGCATTGGCCGCAGCCTCGGCATTGGCGACTACATTTACCTTGGCCAGGGCGAGAAGCTCACGGAGGGCAAGAACAAGGCCTCCATCCTGGCGGACACCATGGAAGCACTGATCGGTGCCACCTACGTGTCCAACGACATCGAGACCGCCCGCCAGCTGGTCATGCGACTGATCGGTCCGCTCCTGAAGGACGCGGCCGCGCTAGGCGCCGGAACAGACTGGAAGACCAGCATCCAGGAACTGGCAGCCAGCAGGCAGCTTGGCAGCATCCACTATGTGGTGGAAGGAACCGGCCCGGACCACGCCCGCACGTTTACGGCCGTCCTGGAGATCGGCGGCAACGCCTACGGCAAGGGTTCCGGCCATTCCAAGAAGGAAGCCGAGCAGGAAGCCGCCGCGGACGCCTGGCGCGTGCTTTCCGGAGCTCCCCGTTCAGCGGCTGCGGATGATTCCGCAGACTCCGCCGCCTCCGTCTAGGCTGCCCCGTGCCGGAACTCCCGGAAGTGGAGGTGGTCCGCCGCGGACTGGTGAGTTGGGTCCGCGGCCGCACCATCACTTCAGTTGACGTGCTGGACCCCCGGTCGATCCGCCGCCACGCCCTGGGCACGGAGGACTTCGTCGGAAATCTGGAAGGTGCCACAGTGGCGGACGTCGTCCGCCGCGGCAAGTTCCTCTGGATGCCGCTGGTGGACCAACTGACCGACGCCGCGCCTGCGGTCGCACTGATGGCCCACCTGGGCATGAGCGGCCAGCTGCTGATGCAGGACGCCGCCGCACCCGATGAAAAGCACCTCAAAGTCAGGCTCCGGCTCAGTCCGAGTGACGGCATGCCGGAACAGCTCCGTTTTGTCGACCAGCGGATATTTGGCGGCCTCTTTGTCACCGTCATGATTCCCACCGACGACGGCGGCCCCGGCGGCCTCGCCGAATCCCCGCTTCCCCTCATCGCCGAAGAGGCGTCCCACATCGCCCGCGACCCCCTTGACCCGGCGTTTTCCTTCGAGCTGTTCTACAGCCGGCTCCGCAAACGCAAGACGGGCGTGAAACGCGCCCTGCTGGACCAGGGCCTGGTTTCGGGGATCGGCAACATCTACGCGGACGAGGCCCTGTGGCGGGCAAAACTGCACTACGCCCGGCCCACCGACAAGCTGCGGCGGGCCGACGCGGCACAGCTAGTGGATTGCGCCCGTGACGTCATGCTGGACGCACTGGCGGCCGGCGGGACCAGCTTTGATTCGCTGTACGTCAACGTCAACGGAGCCTCGGGCTACTTCGACCGCTCCCTGAACGCCTACGGGAGGGAAGGCCAACCTTGCAGGCGCTGTTCCGCCGGCGGAATTAATTCCCTGATCCGGCGGGAGCAATTCATGAACCGCTCGTCCTACAGCTGCCCGGTGTGCCAGCCGAGGCCAAGGAACGGGCGCTGGTAACCGCAGGCCATCACGCAGACGCCAAAGCCTGCCGGCAGCCGTCACGGCAGGACAACTGGCCCAAATCCGGGTAAACCCGCAGTAACGCAGTAGATTTGGGAAGCAAAGCAGCCGCTTCAGCCACTCAGGAGACCAGAAACACCTTGCACCTCAAAAGCCTTACTGTCCGGGGGTTCAAGTCGTTCGCGTCAGCCACGACCTTCGATTTTGAACCCGGCGTCACGGCAGTGGTGGGACCGAACGGTTCCGGAAAGTCCAATGTTGTGGACGCCCTCTCCTGGGTGATGGGGGAACAGGGGGCGAAGACGCTGCGCGGCGGCAAAATGGAAGACGTCATTTTCGCGGGAACCTCAGGCCGGCCGCCGCTGGGCCGGGCCCACGTCTCCCTGACCATCAACAACGCTGACGGGGCGCTCCCGATCGAGTACAGCGAGGTCACTATCTCGCGGACACTCTTCCGTACCGGGGGATCCGAATACGCCATCAACGGGGCCAGCTGCCGCCTCCTGGATATCCAGGAACTGCTCTCCGATTCCGGCCTGGGCCGCGAAATGCATGTCATCGTAGGCCAGGGGCAGCTGGACAAGGTCCTGCACGCCACCCCGGAGGACCGCCGCGGCTTCATCGAGGAAGCCGCCGGAATCCTGAAACACCGCCGCCGCAAGGAAAAGACCGTCCGCAAGCTGGAGGCGATGCAAGCCAACCTCCAACGGTTGACCGACCTGACCGGCGAGATCCGGCGACAACTGACGCCGCTCGGCAAGCAGGCCGACGTCGCGCGCCGCGCCCAGCGTGTCCAGTTCGACGTCCGGGACGCGCGTGCGCGGCTGCTGGCAGACGACCTCGTCCGGCAGCAGGCAACCCTCGATCAGGACGTGGCGGATGAGGAAGCCCTGAAGGCGCGCCGTGCCGTGGTGGAACGGGAGCTGGAGTCCGGGCGACGGAAACAGGCCGCCATGGAACAGCTCGCGGCGGAGGCAACGCCGCTGCTGAATGCGGCGCGGGACACCTGGTACAGGCTGTCCGCAGCGCGCGAACGCCTCCGCTCCCTCGGCTCACTGGCCCAGGAACGCGGCCGGTTGCTTGGTGCGGTGGATGCTGAACCGTACTCGGGGAGGGATCCGGAACAGCTCGAACGGCAGGCAGCCCGCGTCCGGGACGAGCTGACGGAACTCGATCGCCACATCCTGGACAGGCGCAGCGCCCTGGAAGCAGCGACAGCCGCCAAATCCGATGCCGAAAGCGCCGCGGCCGCCGAGGAGAAGCGGCTTACAGCCGTCCTTCGCGCCGCCGCGGACCGGCGGGAGGGCCTGGCACGGCTTGCCGGCCAGGTGGGTGCCGCCCGGTCAAGGGTGGAATCCGCCCAGGCTGAGCTTGGCAGGCTCCGCGAGTCACTCGCCGCAGGGCAGGAGCGCCGCCGCAAGGCCCAGACCGAGTTCACAGCTTTGGAGACCCAGGTGGCGGGGGTCGAGGAAGGCGAGGAAAGCCTCGACGCCGACTATGAGGACGCCGCTGCCGAACTGGACGCGGTACACGAAGAGATCGCCGCCCTCGCCGCGGCCGAGGCGGAGGCTGTCCGCGAACGCGACGCCCTGGTGGCCCGGAGGGATGCCCTCCAGCTCGGACTCAACCGCAAGGACGGCACGGCGCGCGCGCTCGACTCCGGGCTGGACGGCCTCGTGGGCACGCTGGCTTCGGACCTCACCATCAGCCCCGGCTACGAGACGGCGATAGCGGCCGCACTCGGCGACGCCTCCGAAGCGATTGTGGTCCGGGACCCCGCCGTGGCTGCTGCCGTTGTGCAGTTCCTGAGGGCTGACGACGGCGGCCGGGCCTCCCTGCTGCTGGCATCAGTGCCTGCGCTGCCGGACGCCGGTGTCCCCGCCACCGATACGCTGCCGGCTGGTGCGCGCTGGGCCGTCGACCTTACGTCCGCCGCGGAGGGCAGCCGCCCGGCCGTGACGGCGCTCCTGGCAGGCGTGGCCGTCGTTGAAGACCTGGATGGCGCCGGACAGCTGGTTGCTGAGCGGCCGGAGCTGACGGCCGTGACCAGGGCCGGGGACGTCTTCACCGTGCTGACTGTCAGCGGCGGGTCGGCGAAGGCGCCGTCGCTGCTCGAGGTGCAGGCCGCCGTCGACGACGCCGAGACCAGGCTTAGCGCTGTCACTGCCGACCTGGAACGGAACCGGTTCGCGCTGGCCGGGGCCGAAGCCAGGCGCACTGAAGCGCAGGCCAGGGCCGAGGCCGCGCTGGACCGTTTGCACGAATCAGACGCCCGGCTCGCGGCGGTCGCCGAGCGGCTGGGCCACTTGAACTCCATCCTGCGCAGCGCCGTGGGCGAGAGCGACAGGCTGGCAGCATCGCTGGCCAAGGCCGAGGCCAACGTGGCCACCGAGGAAGAAGCGCTCGCAGCCATCACCGAACGCCTGGCAGCGGCGCAGCAGGCGCCGGCCGAAGAGGAACCCTCCACAGAACAACGCGATGCCCTGGCCCTGGCAGCGTCGCAGGCGCGGTCCGCGGAAATGGAAGCCAGGCTGTCGCTTCGCAGCACGGAAGAGCAGCTGAGCGCCACCCGCAACCGGGCGGTGTCGCTGGAGCGGGCCGCGGCCACTGAACGCAGGGCACGGGAGGAAGCTGCTGAACGGGCGCGCCGCCGTCGGATCCAGGCCCGGCGCGCGGCCGCGGTGCAGGCGGGCGTGGAGCAAGCCCTGCGTTTCATCGACGTGTCGGTGGAGCAGGCCGGGCATGAACGCGACCTCGCCGAGGAGAACCGCGAGCAGCGCGACCGCGCCCTGCTGGAGATCAGGACCGACAACGACGCCTTCACCAGCGAACTTGCGGAACTGACGGACTCAGTCCATCGCGACGAGCTGGCGCGGGCCCAGCAGCGGGCGCGGATCGAGGCCCTCGAAACCAGGTCCATCGAGGAACTCGGCATCACCCCGGACCTGCTGGTGGCGGACTTCGGTCCGGACGTTCCGGTGCCCGTCCCGGCGGATGAAACCCAGGACAAATGGGCAGCCCTCAGGACACCCGTGGATGATAACGGCGCCCCGGTCCTCGAAGGCAAGCCCTACGTCCGGGAGGAGCAGGAGAAGCGGCTCCGGAAAGCCGAAAGGGACCTGTCCGCCCTCGGAAAGGTCAACCCGCTGGCACTGGAGGAATTCGCCGCGCTGGAAGAACGGCACCAGTTCCTCAGCACGCAGCTGGAGGACCTCAAATCCAGCCGCAAGGACCTGCTGGACATCATCAAGGAAGTGGACGACCGCGTCCAGCGGGTCTTCGCCGAGGCCTTCGACGACACCCAGACCCAATTCGTCCGCGTGTTCGCCCGGCTCTTCCCCGGGGGCGAGGGCCGCCTCGTCCTGACGGACCCTTCTGACATGCTCACCACCGGCATCGAGGTGGAAGCGCGCCCCGCCGGCAAAAAGATCAAGCGGCTCTCACTGCTTTCGGGCGGGGAACGGTCGCTGACCGCCGTCGCCCTGCTGGTAGCGATCTTCAAGGCCCGCCCCTCGCCCTTCTACGTGATGGACGAAGTGGAAGCCGCCCTCGACGACACCAACCTGGGCAGGCTCATCACCATCTTCGAGGAACTGCGCGAGTCCAGCCAGCTGATCGTGATCACGCACCAAAAAAGGACCATGGAGGTGGCTGATGCGCTGTACGGCGTCACCATGCGGGGCGACGGCGTCTCCACCGTGATCAGCCAGCGCCTGGGCGCCGAGGTGTAACTGCCCCCGGTTGCCGGCGACACGTGTGTGACATTGGGGTGAAACGCGTGTGAGAAGCTAGGGGAGTGAATGACATCCTCCCCATTATTCTGTCCATTGTTGCTGCCCTGGCGGTTGTTGGCGGGCTGATCCCGGTCCTGTTGAAGACGCGGAAGAACATCACCCAGTACCCGGGCACCCGGGACGCCAACGATCCCGAGACGCCGAAAGGAACAGGCGGAACACTCGTTGAGGACGCACCTGCGGCCCCTGCTGACCGAAAGGCCCCTGCCGGCGTCGACTTTGACGGGCTGGAAACCACCGAAGTCCCCGACAACGTGTCGGGCCTTGAAACCATCCAGGTTGAGACCCCCCTTCCTGTTGCCGGCCGCCTGACCCGCCTGCGCGAACGCCTGGTCCGGTCGAACAACATCCTGGGCAAGGGCCTGCTGGCACTGCTTTCCAGCGACAAGATTGACGAAAACGTCTGGGACGAAGTTGAGGAAACCCTCCTTCTGGCAGACCTGGGAACCGAACCGACGATGCAGCTCGTTGATGCCTTGCGGGAACGCGTCAAGGTCCTCGGCACGCGGACCCCGGAGCAGGTCAAGGCGCTGCTCCGCGAAGAACTCATCAAACTGGTGGATCCCACCATGGACCGCAGCCTGAACATCACCCGGCACGCCGACAAGCCCGCCGTCGTGATGGTGGTTGGCGTCAACGGCGTGGGCAAAACCACCACAGTGGGCAAGCTCGCGCGCGTGCTCGTCGCGGAAGACAAAGACGTGCTGCTCGGCGCGGCAGACACCTTCCGTGCGGCGGCCGCGGAGCAGCTGGCCACCTGGGGCCAGCGTGTGGGAGTTCCCACCGTGAAGTCCGACGTCGACGGCGCGGATCCTGCGTCCGTCGCCTATGAGGCGGTCAAGGCAGGCATCGACCAGGAAGTCGACGTTGTGATGATCGATACCGCCGGGCGGCTCCAAAACAAAGTGGGCCTCATGGACGAGCTCGGCAAGGTCAAGCGTGTCATTGAAAAGCTCGCCGAGGTTGATGAGGTGCTGCTGGTCCTGGATGCCACCACCGGCCAGAACGGACTCAACCAGGCACGGGTCTTCTCCGAGGTGGTCAACATCACCGGCATCGTGCTGACCAAGCTGGACGGCACTGCCAAGGGCGGGATCGTTGTCGCCATCCAGAAATCGCTCGGTGTGCCCGTCAAGCTCATCGGCCTTGGCGAGG
>JBKKDH010000152.1:0-3256 GCA_046708445.1 Arthrobacter sp. | reverse complement strand
GACTTCTACCTGCCTGCGGACCGGGAACATGTCCCGGGCCGGTTCTCGCGCTGGGTCAGCGGCCTGCCGGGCTTCGGTGGCCAGCGTTCCCCGCGGGGCTGACGACACGCATCGTCGCTGCGGACACGCAAAAGGCCTGGAGACACCCAAATACCCTCGCGCGTCGCCAGCTCTTTTGCGCGTCGCCGGCGTCAGGACCCAGGCCGCCCCGGCCACTCCTTGCCGGCCCATGGGTCGTAGTCGGCGATGAGCTCCTCCTGCGGGGGACGCTCATCTTCCGGCACATGCTGCAGGTTCACCCGCACCCGGTACCAAAGCGAGCTCGATCCTCGCATTCCGTCGACGAGCACGTCGGCGGGATGAAGTGCCGGTACGACGTCGGCGTGCCGGGTCTTCCACTCACCGAGCGCCGCGAGTGCCTCGGGCTTGGTTTTGGTGCGGGCCACCTCGATGAGCGGCATCAACGACTGCCGGCGGCCGGAGCCGTCTCCGCTGCGTGGCGCCTTCTCGGCCGGGCCGAGCTCGGCCGCCAGCGCGAGCAGCCCATCGAGTGAGCCCACCGCGTCGTCGATGCCGGCGTGCGGGTCGCCCACGTCCGCGAAGCGCCCAGGCACCGTTCGCACCGTGAACTGGTCCGGCCGGATGGAGCGGACTTCGTCCCACGTCAGCGGCGTCGAGACCCGGGCGTCGGGCAGGGGCCGGATCGAGTACGCCGATGCCACCGTGCGGTCCTTGGCATTCTGGTTGAAGTCGACGAACACACTCTCGCCGCGTTCCTCCTTCCACCACCGCGCGGTGGCGAGGCCCGGAGCACGGTTCTCGACCTCGCGGGCGAGGGTCTCGGCGGCGAGCCGCACGTCGCGGTACGACCACTGCGGCGCGATGCGGACCAGGATGTGGAGTCCGCGCGACCCGCTCGTCTTCGGCCACCCCGCCAGTCCGACGTCGTCGAGCACCTCCCGCGCCACATACGCCACATCGACGATCTGGGACCAGTCAACGCCCGGCATTGGATCGAGGTCCACCCGGAGCTCGTCGGGGTGCTCGAGGTCCTCGGCGCGCACGGGGTGCGGGTTGAGGTCGAGGCAACCAAGATTCACCACCCACGCCAGGCCCGCAGCATCCCGGATGACGGCTTCTTCGGCCGAGGTCCCCGATGCGTAGTGCAGCGTCGCCGTGTCGATGAAGTCCGGGTGGTTTTCGGGCACGCGCTTCTGGAAGAACGCCTCAGCATCGATGCCCTTTGGGAAGCGCTTGAGAACCATAGGCCTGCCGCCGGCGCCGCGCAGCGCCCCATCCGCGACAGCGAGGTAGTAGCGCACCAGGTCGAGCTTCGTCAGTCCGGGTTCGGGGAACACCACCTTGTCCGGACTCGAGATGCGAACCTCGGTGCCGTCAACGTTGAGGATCTCGGCCGGGGTCTTCGACGGGCTCATGCCGCCACGCTAGCAACGATCGCGCCGCAGCCATAGGCCCCGTTTGGACGATTCCCTGCGGGTACGACGTCGCTGAACGTCGTGCGAGCAGGGATCCGTCGAGACGGCGGAGTGCCTAGCCGTTCACCAGGCGGCGCGCCGCGGCCGAGTGCTCCGCGATGAGCCCGGCGATGTCCAGCCCCGGAATCTGCCCGTCCACTACGCGCCATTGGCCGCCAACCATCACCCGGTCTGCCCTGTCCGCCGCGCACAGCAGGAGCGCGGCGATGGGATCATGGCTGCCGGAGAACCGCAGGTCGTCCAGCCGGAACAGGGCCAAGTCTGCCTGCATCCCCGGCGCCAGCTGCCCCAGCCCGGGCCGGCCCAGGACGGCCGCAGAGCCTCGGGTCGCCCAGCCAAGGGCGCGCTCCACCGGGACGTCGGCCCCGTAGCGGAGCCGCTGCAGGTATAGCGCCTGCCGGGCCTCCAGGATCATGTTGGAGGCATCGTTCGACGCCGATCCGTCCACTCCCAGCCCCACCGGGACCCCCGCATCCTCCAGTTCCAGGACCCGCGCGGTGCCGGACGCGAGCCGCATGTTGGAGGTGGGGCAATGCGCGACGGCGGTGCCCGCGGCTCCCAGCCTGGCGATCTCGGCGTCGCTGAAATGCATGCCGTGGCCCAGCCAGGTGCGGTCCGACAGCCAGCCCACACTGTCCAGGTAGTCGACGGTGCGCAGGCCGAACATTTCCCGGCAGAAGTCCTCCTCATCCAGGGTTTCCGCCAGGTGGGTGTGCAGCCGGACGTCCAGCCGCTCGGCCATCGCGGCGCTTTCGGCCATGATTTCCTTGGTCACCGAAAACGGTGAGCAGGGGGCCAGCGCGATCTGGATCACCGCGTCGTCACCGCGTTCGTGGTACTGGCCAACCAGCCGTTCGCTGTCCGCCAGCACCACCTCCGGTGACTGCACCGTCGACTGCGGCGGCAGGCCGCCGTCGTCCGTCCCCAGGGTCATGGAACCGCGCGTCAGCGTGGCGCGCATCCCCAGCCGGCGGACCACGTCAACTTCAACATCGATGGCGTGCTCGAGGCCGTCCGGGAAGAGGTAGTGGTGGTCGGCCGCGGTGGTGCAGCCGGAGAGCAGGAGTTCGGCCAGCGCAACGGTGGTGGCCAGTTCCAGGTCCTTCGGCGTGAGTCGCGCCCACACCGGATACAGGTTCTGCAGCCAGGGGAACAGCGCCGCATTGGCCACCGGACCCCAGGCGCGGGTGAGGGTCTGGTAAAAGTGGTGGTGCGTGTTGATCAGGCCGGGCAGCAGGACGTGGTTGCCGGCGTCGAACGTCTCCTGGCATGGCGCCGAAGGCTGCTCTCCGGCGCCCAGCACCTCGACGATCACGCCTTCGCTGACCACCAGGCCGCCCGAGGCGTCCAGTGCATTGGCGGTGAAGGCGGCCTGCGGATTCCTGATCCAGAGGCGGGTAGCTGCGTTGTTTGCGGGAATGAGGGTCATCGGATTCCTTTGGCTGGGCGTCAATATGGCGTTCCAGCTCAGTGAGGCCCTGTCTGCTGATCCAGGTGGCCGCGGCTCCGGTAAGCGGCGGTTGGGGATCAGCGTAGGGGCGCCGCGGGCAGCCCGTCAATGGCCGCCAAATATGACTGTCGGGCGGCCCAGGAAACATGGATTTCACATTGCGAAATTAATTTTCCAGAAAACTATGGCGCAGGCCACATCACGGTGCTAGTCTCGAACTTGCCAAAGGCGGGCACCCGGACCCCGGGAAGCTATCTACCAGGCGCAACTTAACCTTCACAGCACATGCTGAAGCCTGGTAACCGTCGCA
>JBKKDH010000151.1:0-4865 GCA_046708445.1 Arthrobacter sp. | reverse complement strand
CTTCGTGGAGGCCACCTTCGAAAACTGGGAATCGGAATTCCTGCAGATGGCCATGTACGTCATCCTGACGGTCTTCCTCTTCCAGAAGGGCTCCTCGGAGTCCAAACCAATGGGCAAGAAGGCGCCGCAGGACCAGGATCCTCGCGATGCGACGATCAAGGACGCCACTCCCTGGCCAGTGAAGCGCGGCGGCCTGGTACTCAAGATCTATGAGCACTCGCTGTCCCTGCTCCTCCTTGCCCTCTTCATCGCCTCCTTCACCCTGCACGCTCTGGGCGGCACGTCGGCGTACAACGAGGAACAGCTCAGCCACGGAGAATCCACGCTCACGGTCCTGGAGTACTTGGGAACCAGCCAGTTCTGGTTCGAATCCTTCCAGAACTGGCAAAGCGAGTTCCTCGCCGTCGCCGTCCTGGTGGGAACGTCCGTCTACCTCCGGGAGAAGGGCTCCCCCGAGTCGAAGCCGGTGGCCGAGCCGCACTATGAGACCGGGGCGTAAGTTGCCTTAGGCGCCTTCCAGCACCTGGGTGGTGGCCCAGGTGAGGTACTTGGCGGCATTGGCGACGGCGTCTGCCGGGCTTGCCGCGACATCAAGGAGCTGGGCTGCGGCCACTACGCCATGCTGGGCGAGGTCCTCCTGCGTCACCAGGATGCGTCCGGCCACGACAATGACCGGGATGCCGCGTTCACGGGCTGCGTCGGCGAGTGCGATGGGCGCCTTGCCGGTCAGGGACTGGGAATCCATGGAACCCTCGCCGGTGATCACCAGGTCCGAGTCCGCCAGCTGCTCGGCCAGCCCGGTGAGACCGGCCACCAGCGCAAAGCCGCCTTCCAGTTGGGAGTCGGTAAAGGCAAGGAACGACGCCGGGAACCCGCCTGCTGCGCCTGCACCCGGAACGTTGACGTCCCGGCCGGTCGACTCCCGCAGCACGGATGCCCAGTTCCGCAGGCCGGCGTCGAGCAGCTCAACGGCGTCCGTGTCGGCGCCCTTCTGCGGGCCGAAGACGTGGGCGGCCCCCTCGGGGCCGTACAGCGGGTTCCGGACGTCAACGGCGATCCGGAACTTCACGGCGGACAGCCGGGGATCCAGCTCTGAGGTATCCAGTGCGACCACGTCGGCGAGTGATCCGCCGCCCAGCGGCACCACGTTTCCGGTGGAGTCCAGCGGCTTGAGGCCGAGCTCGCGCAGGGCGCCGCTGCCGCCGTCGGTCATGGCCGAACCGCCAAGACCCAGCACGATCTCCGTTGCCCCGGCATCCAGCGCCGCGGCCACCAACTGCCCGCAGCCGTAGCTGTGGGCACGGAGCGAATTCTCCGGCGTGGGCTCCATTTCGGCCAGCCCGGAAGCCTGCGCCGTTTCGATCACGGCGGTGGCGCCGCCGAAGGCGGTTTTGCGGATGGCCCAGGCTGCCCCGACGGGAGCCAGGATGGGGCCAACCACTGCATTGAGGCGCTCCTCGTAGCCCGCCGAGACTGCCGCCTCCAGGGTTCCCTCGCCGCCGTCGGCCACTGGAAATTGGGTGGCCACTGCATCCGGGTAGACGCGCAGCGCCCCCTCGGCGATGGCGGCAGCCGCCTCAGCGGCGGTCAGCGAGCCCTTGAACTTGTCGGGAGCAATGAGAATGCGCATGCGGTCCATCATGCCAGCCCAATCCTGGAAAGCGCTTGCCCAATCCGCAATACGGACAAATGAAGGGCTCCCTTATCGGCGTGTGCCGGTGGGCGCGGACGGAACGGGTCACCTCCGTAGCGTGCTCAGCTGGTGGAGCCGCGCACCACGAGCGAGCTTTCGAGCGTCAGCTGGGCCTGTTCCAGCGGCCGGCCTTCCATCAGGGCGCGCAGCTGCTCCCCCGCCTTTAGGCCCAGCGGCGCCGCCGGCAGATGCACGCTGGTGAGGCTGGGATTGCTCGTGGCCGAATACGGGAGGTCGTCAAAGCCCGCGACGGCAAGCTGGTCGGGTATCCGCACGCCGGCCACACGGGCTTCCTGCAGCACACCGTAAGCCTGGGTATCCGTGCCGCAGACGACGGCGGTGACCCCGGCCCGCCGCCAGAGCGGCCACGCCCGCGTGAAGGCCACTGCTGCTGCGCCGACGTCGATCGTGGTGCTGATGATGCAGTCGGAAGGCACGGAAATCCCCCGCACCGCGGCCTCTTCCAGGAACGCGTTGCGCCGCACGTCGAAGGTGGCGGTGCCGGTCACGCTGTCCACGTAGGCCACCGTCCGATGCCCGGCGTCGGCCAGATGGGCCGCCAGCTGGCGGGCCCCGAAGGCCACGTCAAGGTTCACGGAGGGTGCGTACGACTCCAGCCCTGGGGCGTCGAGCAGCACCAGTGGCCCGGCGGCCGAGAGGTCCTCGAGGAAGTCGGAGTTCGGGGCGTCCACGAGAAGGCCGGCCGGGCGCAGTGCCATCAGCTTGCGGACATCGTGAGCCTGCGGAAACTCGCCTGCATCCGTCACAGACAACAGGAGCTGGTAGTCCGCTCCGAGCGATTCCCTGACTCCGGCGATGACTTTGGCGAAGAACGGGTTGGAGATGTCCGGTGCCACCAGGATGACAATGGAGCTCACGCCCTTGGCCAGCGAGCTGCCCACGCTGTCCACCACATAGCCAAGCTCTGCGATGGCGTCCCGCACGCGGGTGATGTTGTCCTCGGATACGCGGCCCCGGGTTTTGCCGTTGGCCACCAGGGAAACTGTCGCCGTCGAGACGCCGGCCCGGGCGGCAACCATGGCCGCCGTGACCCGCGGCCCCCGGCCCGGCTGCTGCTGGGTGTGCTCCGCGGTTTCCATACCCTCGATGGTAGTCGGCACGGAGACTCCAGTATCGCCACCAGGCCCCGCAGGGCATCAAGCGCTTAACGCGAATGACGTTAAGCGCTTGACGTTACGGCGGTGAGAGTGTCATGATCTCCCTTGTGCTTTAGCACCCTGCCAGCCCCTCCCGCCAGGGAGGCCCCAATGACGTGGAGACAAAACGTGGACCCCAACCCCGCAACCCCCGGCCGCAAGAAGATCATCCTGGACTGCGACCCCGGGCATGACGACGCCGTGGCGCTGCTGCTTGCACACGGCAACCCCGACATCGAACTGCTGGCCGTCACCACCGTGGTGGGCAACCAGACCCTCGAAAAAGTCACCCGCAACGCCCTGTCCGTAGGCACCATCGCAGGCATCACGGGAGTTCCCTTCGCCGCCGGCTGCGACCGGCCGCTGGTGCGCACCATCGAAACCGCGCCGGACATCCACGGCGAAAGCGGCATGGACGGCCCCGCCCAGCCCGAGTCCGCCATCGAGCTGGACCCCCGCCACGCCGTCGACCTCATCATCGACACGGTCATGGCACACGAACCGGGCACCGTGACCCTGGTCCCCACTGCCGGCCTCACCAACATCGCGATGGCGGCCCGCAAGGAACCGCGCATCGTCGAACGCGTCAAGGAAGTGGTCCTCATGGGCGGCGGCTTCCACGTGGGCAACTGGAGCGCCGTGGCTGAATTCAACATCATCATCGACCCCGAGGCCGCCCACATCGTGTTCAACGAAAAGTGGCCCGTGGTGATGGTGGGCCTTGACCTCACCCACCAGGCACTGGCCACCCCGGAGGTCGTGGCGAAAATCGACGCAGTGGGCACCAAGCCGGCGAAGTTCGTCATGGAGCTGATGGAGTTCTTTACCCGGACCTACAAGGACGCCCAGGGCTTCGACTACCCGCCGGTGCACGACCCGTGCGCCGTGGCCTACGTGATCGACCCCAGCATCGTCACCACCCGCAAGGTGCCCGTGGACATCGAACTCCAGGGCAAGCTGACCCTCGGCATGACGGTGGCTGACTTCCGCGCGCCGGCGCCCGCCGACTGCAACACCTCCGTCGCTGTCGACCTGGACCACGGACGGTTCTGGGACCTCGTCACCGATGCGCTCATCCGGATCGGCGAACCGGACACCGAGCGCGCCGGCGAGCCGCAACTCGAAAGCGCCACTGCGGCCGCCGGAGGGATCAAGTAAATGACCGCCATAATTACTGAAACCAGGACGTCCCGCGGCAACGTCACCGCCCTGATGGTCGCCCTGCTGGCCGCCTGCGTAGCGTTCCAGCTCAACGCTTCCATGCTCAGCCCCGCCCTGGTCACCATGGGCAACGAACTAAACACCGACCAGGCCGTCATCGGGCTGTCCCAGACCTGGTTCTTCACCGCGGCCGCGCTGTTCTCCCTCTTCCTGCCGCGCCTGAGCGACATCATCGGGCGCAAGAAGATCCTGATCGGCATGATGCTCCTGATGGCCGTCGGGTCCGTCATCGCGGCCCTGGCCCCGGACGTCACCTGGCTCTTTGTGGGCCGCATCATCCAGGGCGTCAGCGGCCCCACCGTGCCGCTGTGCCTCATCATGCTGCGCTCCGCCGTCTCCAACCCGCGCAAATACGACACGCTGATGGGCCTCATTACCGCGGTCAACGGCGGCGTGGCAGGTGTGGACTCCTTCGTGGGCGGCTACTTCGCCGAGCACTACGGCTTCCGCAGCATCTTCTGGCTGATGGTGGTCCTGGCACTGGTGGCCACCGCCCTGATCGCGCTCCTGGCCGGCGAAAGCAAACCCGCTGCCGGAACCACCATGGACTGGCTGGGCGTGTTCTTCATCGTGGTGGCCGTCGGCGCCCTGCTCACGGCCCTGAACGAAGGCTCCAAACTGGTGGGCGCGTTCTCGGCCGGCACCCTGATGCTGGCCATTGGGCTCGTGGCCGTTGCCGCCGTCGCGTTTTACGCGTTCTGGACGGTGGAAAAGCGGGCGAAGGAGCCCATGGTGGAGACCGTGCACCTGCGCCAGCGCTCCACCTGGGCGCCGTTGCTGACCACCACCCTGAC
>JBKKDH010000150.1:0-4443 GCA_046708445.1 Arthrobacter sp. | reverse complement strand
GTCCTGGGGCGCTGACAGCAACACTGACCGGCGGCTCGAATCCCCGGACGCTCTCTCACTTGTTGCAGGGTTTTCCGGAACGCTCTCGCACCCTGCAACGCTGACCGAGGCAAGCGCGTAATACCGGCACATCTCTTGCAGAAATATTAGAAGGCCTCACCGGCGCCTCGTGGGGCCGCGGGTCACCTGACGTGGCGCGGCACGCCGGCGAAGCGCCGAACCTGCCCGCCGAGACCTCCAGATGTTGCGCAGACGGCGCTCTGTGCGTCCTTGTATGGCCTGGTATGACTGCCTGTAACCGGCCATTCTTACCCCGGATTGCCCCAGGTTTCACCCTGCGTCCCCGCATGCGCCCCTGTGTCGGAGCACTACGGCGCAGGGACTCCTGCTACGCGGGATTGCCCGCCGTTGCGTGCGGTTTCGCGCTGTTAACGCACCTCTTCTGCCGCCGATCCTTCTCTGCTCTAGTGGTTCCCACGAGCCAGCCGGCCCGGATCCAGACCTGAACTGCAGAAAGACCCACCACCATGAAAAACCGACTCCTGCCCGCACGAACTCTCCCAGCCGCAGGCATGGCAGCCGCCATGGCTTCAGCCGTGGCAGTCTCGCTGGTGCTGACCGGTTGTGGCGGTGCTGCAACGGCACAGCCGGCCGGCAGCGATGGCAGCACCGAAGTGAAAACTGTGCGCTACCAGGGTTCGCCCAACACCGTTGCCCTCCTGGAAGTCGCGGAAGACCTCGGCTACCTGGAAGACGTGAAGCTCGAGTGGGTCAGCAATACCACCAGTGGCCCGCAGAGCATCCAGTCAGTGGCCACCGACCAGACAGACATCGGGGGAGCGTTCACCGGTGCCGTGATCAAGCTGATCGAGGCCGGCGCTCCCGTCCAGGCCGTCATCAACTACTACGGCGAGGACAAGGACACCTTCACCGGGTACTACGTGGAGGAGGGAAGTCCCATCAAGACCGCCCGGGACCTGATCGGCAAGAAGATCGCTGTGAATACCCTCGGTGCCCACCACGAAGCGGTCATCACCACGCACCTGAAGAACAGCGGCCTGACGCCGGACGAAATCAAGCAGGTCCAGCTCGTGGTGGTCCCGCCGAACGAAACCGAGGTGGCGCTCCGCAAGAAACAGGTGGACGTCGGAACGCTGGGCGGGGTGCTCCAGGACCGGGCGCTCGCCGAGGGCGGCATCCGAGCGCTCTTCACCGACGTCGGCGTGATCGGCGGCCCCTTCGACGCCGGCCAGTACGTCCTGCGGAAGGACTTCCTCGCGAAGAATCCGGAAACCAGCCGCACCCTTGTCACCGGGGTCGCGAAGGCCATCGAGTGGGAGCGCACCACGCCGCGGGAACAGGTGATCGCCAAGTTCGAGGAAATCATCGCCAAGCGGGGCCGCAACGAGAGCACGGAGGCGCTGAAGTACTGGAAGAGCGTGGGCGTGGCCTCGCCCGGCGGCAGGATCCAGGACCAGGACTTCACCCGGTGGGCCGATTACCTGAAGTCCGCGGGAATCATCAACGGCGACCTGGACACCAACAAGCTCTACACCAACGAGTACAACCTGCTGGAAACCCCCGCCCCGGCACCAGCCTCGAAAGGATAGAAGATGACTCCCAAGATCAGCCTCCAAAACGTCACCAAGGAATTCACCGTCCGGCCGGGCAAAGGCAAGAGTATCCGGCGCCAGGCGGAGCCCTCCGTCCTCACTGCCCTGGATGACCTCAGCCTGGACGTGGCCGACGGCGAATTCCTCACCCTCGTGGGCCCCAGCGGCTCCGGCAAGACCACACTCCTGGACCTTCTCGCCGGGCTTTCCCGCCCCACATCCGGCAGGGTCCTGGTGGATGGCAAGGAAGTGACCGGGCCGGGCCAGGACCGCGCCGTCGTGTTCCAGCAGTACGCGCTGTTCCCTTGGCGCACGGCCTCAGCCAACGTCTCCATTGGCTTGGAGAACACCGGCCTGTCCCGGAAGGAAAGGGCGGCGAAGGCGAGCGAGTTCCTCGACCTGGTGGGCCTCGCCGGGTTCGAGGACCGGTACCCTCACGAACTGTCCGGCGGTATGAAGCAGCGCGTGGCCATCGCCAGAAGCCTCGCCTATGAGCCGGATGTTCTGTTGATGGACGAGCCCTTCGCCGCCCTGGATGCCCAGACCCGCGAACAGCTCCAGGACGAGCTGCTGCGGATCTGGAAAGCCACCGGCAAGACCATCGTGTTCATCACCCACGGAATCGACGAAGCGGTCTACCTCGGCCAGCGGGTGGCAGTCCTCAGTGCCCGCCCGGGCAAGCTCAAGGAAATCGTGGACATCAACATCCCGGACCGCGACGGCGACGCGGACATCCGCTCGCATCCCGCCTTTGTCGAACACCGGCATGAGGTCTGGTCCCTCCTGCATGACGAGGTCCGCCTCGCCCAGGATTCCGGGCACCGGAAGATCCTCCCGGACGGCTCCGCCCCCGATGAACTGCCCCTTGAAAGGAGCGCCGCTTGATGACCGCTGTGTTGACCCGGCCGCCCGAGGCTGCCGCCGCCGTCGGACCCTCCACTCCGCCCGAAGCCCGGCCCAAGACCGGCAAGCTGTCCGTCCTGGCCGGTTATGCCGGCCGGGCAGGCTGGAAGTCCCTGGCTGTCCTGCTGTTCCTGGCACTCTGGGAATTCGGTCCGCAATACCTGGCAGGGCCGTCCACCAGGGTCTTCCTGCCCCCGCTCCATGAAGTGCTGGCAGCCGGAGCCAAGCTGGTGGAATCCGGTCAGCTGCAGAGCCATCTGCAGGCCAGCCTGACCCGCTCGGTGTCCGGCTTCGGGATCGCCGTGGTGTCCGCCGTCGTACTTGGCCTCCTGATCGCCTGGTACGGGTGGCTGAATTCGTTCCTGAACCCGCTGCTGGAGCTCTTCCGCAACACGGCCACGCTGGCACTGCTGCCGGTGTTCACCCTGCTGCTGGGCATCGGCGAGGAATCGAAGATCACCATCGTCGCCTATGCAGCGTTCTTCCCCGTTCTGCTGAACACCATCGCCGGTGTGCGGACCGTGGACCCGTTGCTGATCCGGGCCGCGAAATCCCTGGGGCTGAACAGCTTCCGGCTCTTCCAGAAGGTGATCCTGCCGTCCGCGGTGCCCACGATCTTCACCGGCATCAGGATGGCCGGCGTGAACTGGGAACCGGACCAGCTGGTGCTGTTCGACAACCGCATCACCCAGCACTACGCCCCGGACAACTACGACGGCCAGCCCCGCCAGCTCAACCGCGTGACCATCGCCGGCGATCTTCCCCGCGGCGTGGACGGACGCAGCAGCACCTCCATCAAGGGCGACTCGTCCGCCTACTCCGAGACCGTCGTCGTTCCTGAAGCAGTTGCCCGCGATGCAGCCGGGGTTCTCGCGTGAGTGCGACGGCGGGAGGCGCCAGGCAGCTGCACCTGAACGCCTTCCTGATGAGCACCGGTCACCACGAAGCATCGTGGCGGTTGCCGGAGAGCAACAGCTTCGCCGGCACGGACGTTGCCCACTTCCAGCGGCTGGCGCAGACGGCAGAGCGCGGCAAGCTGGACTCGATCTTCTTCGCGGACTCCCCGGTGCTGCACGGAAACGTGGCCCAGCGGCCCTACGGCAGCCTCGAACCCACCGTGTTGCTCGCCGCCATCGCAGCCGTCACGGAGCGGATCGGGCTGATCGCCACGGCCTCCACGACCTACAACGAGCCGTACAACCTGGCGCGGCGCCTTGCCTCCGTGGACCACATCAGCGGCGGCAGGACAGGGTGGAATGTGGTCACCACGGCGGGAGACGCGGCCGCCAGGAACTTCTCCCTCGCCGGCCAACCCGCCCACTCCCAGCGGTACGAGCGGGCAGCGGAATTCCTCGATGTGGCCAAGAAGCTCTGGGACAGCTGGGAGGATAACGCCGTGGTGGCGGACAAGGGGGCCGGCGTGTGGGCGGACAGTTCGCGCGTGCATCCGGTGAACCACCAGGGCCCGCATTTCCAGGTGGAGGGCGGCCTGGACGTACCCAGATCCGTCCAGGGGCACCCGGTGATTGTCCAGGCCGGCTCCTCGGAGAACGGCAAGGACTTCGCGGCGCGGTACGCGGAGGCCGTCTTCACGGCGCACCAGACGCTGTCGGCTGCCCAGGACTTTTACGCCGACCTGAAAAGACGGACGACGGCGGCGGGCCGGGACCCGCAGTCCATCAAGATCCTGCCGGGGATCGTTCCGGTCATCGGGGCCACGGAGGCCGATGCGCGGAGGCTGGAACGGGAGTTGGACGAGCTGATCCTGCCCGAACACGCGGTGCGGCAGCTGGCCAACTTGCTGCGCGTGTCGCCGGAATCCCTGAAACTCGATGGCCAGCTGCCGGCCGGCCTCCCGTCGGAGGATGAGATCGAGGGTGCCAAGAGCCGCTACACGCTGGTGGTGAACCTCGCCCGCAGCGAACAC